>DASQHX010000001.1 GCA_035631875.1 Nitrosopumilaceae archaeon
TCTGGTGTTGCAGTTGATTCGTCAGGTAACATCTATGTTGGTGATTCATTTAATTTCCGAGTCCAGATATATTCAGGATTGGGTGTATCTAATGCTCCTTGTGCATCCACTACGCTTGTTCATACAAGCGATGACCCACCACCTAGCAGGATAAAGCCATCATTTGGAGGAGTTGGAAACATGGTATTTGCAGATGGACTAACACTTGGTGGCAAGGTTTATGATCTTAATAATTTCAAGGTAAATATTCCACAGACTATTGCAGATATTGGCCAACCAATTACAATCAAAATAAAAGAGCAGCTAAGTCATGGTCCAACAGACTGGAAGTATGTTGCACTATACATGAACTTTGGAGATAAAGATCCAGAAACATACAATGCAAATTTGGTTCTAAGTGATGACAAAAATGAGGGACAAAAACTTGTGGACAACAAAGGTTACGTCAAGGATTTCAAGGCTACAACTAGTCTTGACTCTACATACGCATACACAACATTTAGCTTTACTGCAGCAAAGGCAATGCCTGACTCTAGCATGATAGTTACTGCATGGGATGGTCACAACAGAGTCAACAACGTCTACGTTGGAGGTGCCATCCAGTTTGGACAAAATGCCACAGTAGTGTCATACCACTTGCCTGACTGGGTACATGAATACACCAATCTACATGATGCTGATTTTGCAATAGAAAATGCTGGATATCAAAAGCCATCAATATTTAGTCACATGTCAAGCTCAGATCAGATCTGGAAAGGCAGTGATGCTGGTTCTATCAAATGGTTACTAGATGACAACAAAGAAACTGCATCAGTTGTGATTTATGATAATAATGGAGGTATAATCTCAGAGAAGACAGAATCCCTCAAAAAGACAGATGGCATCTATTCAAAATGTACAGGTGGTAAAACTTGCATGTATTCGTGGGGCAACTATGGTCAGCTAAGTAGAGCAGATTCTGTTCAACTTGACAAAGTAAAAAAATCTGAAGAGGACAGGGTTGCTACATCACTACACAACATGGGATACATCCAATATTTTGATCATACCCAGACACACTGATCTTAAAACATCAAAAGACAAAATTTGGATAAAATTTGCGCCTGTGGTTTTCATAATTTACAACCAAAACAAACTTTAAGATCAGTTTTCTTATATCATATTATCAGTATAAAAAATCACAAATGGAATCTAGTTTAGTTAGGGAATTAAGAGAAAAAATACTCAAAGAGGAAATAAAATTACAAAAATTGATGGATGATACTGATAAAATTTGGGAAGACACTGGTCTTGACCCAAAGGAGGAATCATATCTTGTTGAAAAGACAATGCGCTTTGAGTTGGCACAAAAAAACATCAATGCAACATTTCTGGGCTTTAAAGAAATTATAGAAAATTATAAAAAACTATGCAAAGAATTGGAAAAGCCTGTTTTGGAATAATAATTTAAAAAAATTTATTCGTCACAGTGCTTGTTATACTTGGCAGAAGATCCATTTTCACATCGCTCTGGTCCTTTATGACCTTTATCCTTATCTTTTCTATCTTTTTGATGGCTCTTGTGATCTTTAGATTTGTGATTTTCATTATCCTTTGATTTAGTTTTGTTATCACTCTTTTCTGCATATGCACTCAGAGAAGGAGTAATGATGGCTGCACTTAAGAGCAACATTATGGATATTGCGCCCAGGTACATGTATGGTTTTTTTGTTTCCTTTGCTGTAAGACTCATTACGCAAATTTCGATATCATATATTTAAAGGGTTGCGTAGCTTTTCTACTATTCAATATAATTTCAGAAAAACCATTCAGAAAATTAATCCATGTTTTCTTTTGTTTTTTAGATAAAAAATTATTTGTGATATGAATTATTTGATATCAGGGCTGTTGATATATTTGTGATGTGGTAATAATTTTTTTCCAAGGTCCATCTGGAACTTGATTGTCATCAATAAACTTCCAGCTAACCACGTTATTATTGTCAGAGTATAGACCAATGTAATCACTAACTGCTGGGGATAGATCTAGTCCAGAATGATTTATGGAATTATTTTTTGGAGGACTGTTTCCAAAAACATAGCTTGAATCATCATATACAGATGGACCGGCATCCTCCCATTGTGCATACGCCGTTTTGTCTCCTTTTGTGATCATTATCCATCTATTTTTTAGCATTGATTCTGAACCAGTCCAATTTTTTTCACCAGCCCAAGGTACAACATTGTAAGCATTTGGTACTCTAGTCCCGTTGATATAATCGCTATATGGCAATGCAAAGTAAAATGGGTTTTCAAGTGGAGTAAATTTTGCAGGAAAGTATCCATTTCTTGATTTAGGATCATCTATTCCTCCAAAGTGTACTAGCCATTTGTCATCCCAAATACTGGATAGATTATCTATGAACTGATTGTCCTGGCTGGCAGGCTCACCAACCCAGAAAAATGTCGCGGTAATATTTTGGTGTAAAGGATATACATTAGAAACAGGATTAAAATTTATTATTTTATTTGCCATCAAGAATTTAATAGCACCATACACCTCACTTTCAGATAACTTTCCCTTATCATACCAAGTAAATAGATTACCAGTCCAGCTAGGCATTGCTTGGTTACTGGTGTGTCTTGGAATCTCGGTTACAGTTACAATATTTATGCCATCAATTCTAACTTCGTCAATTAGTGATCCAAGTTGCCTAATTTGATTTTCATCTACGGTATTAGAATAATTCAATGCCTGTCTAACTGAATATTCTTGTGGATGCATTACAATTATTGCATACCCGTATTTTTGCAAGCTATCTGTGATTTCTAGAAAAGTTTGTGTGTAATTTTCACTATACCAGTATGTGTTTTTGTCATTTAGATTTCCAGTTTTTGCCGTTCCTGGAAGATGATATATGGCAACATTTTTGGTAAATGATGATGGGGTATCCTGTGTTGTGTTTGCAGAAATGTATTGAAAGTTATTTTCAAGAAATGCAGCCACTGTATCAGAATTAATTGTATTAAATGGAGGAATAAAGACAGAGGGAATGACTCCAAAAAGACCAGATATCTTGTCATTGGTGTTTTTCATTAGTATTGATTGCTGTTCTCTGCTAAATTTAGTAAAATCCTCATGATTCCAGCCGTGATTTGCTATTTCTATTTTGGGATTTTCTGCTAGTCTAGATTTTATATAATCGGTTATTTTTGGATCCTGACCTATGTGATTGCCAATCACACCTATGGTTAGACTGGCATTTTTCTGCTGGAATGTATCCATGATTGCAGTTTGAACGTTGTTTAACCAATAATCCTGAATGTCATCTAATCGAAATGCAACACAATGACAGGATTCAGTTGCAGCATATGATGGAATTACTGCTATTGATATTAAAAACATCAAGGTCAGAAAAACTATTTTCATTTACTTGAAAATTATGAAATGCTAGCATATTACTTGTATGGTGTGGGTTTTCTGACAAGAGATTATTTTACTACCCAATTGACATACTGGTAATGATGTCTGAAGTTAAAACGCCAAAACTAGATCACATACAGATACTGCTTGTTTGCGCCATATTTTCCGTGCTGTTTTATACGGTATATCTAATGAACACAAACTTGACTATGGTATCACTTGCTTTTGCGGCCTTTGTGATGTTTTATCAACTCTTTAGCGCTAGAGGAAAGCTCTCATCAAAATTCAAGTATGCAAAAAAGATGCCGTCTCCATTTGCCATAATTATGATCATACTTCCAATAATTCTAGCATCAGTTGCGGCATACGAAAGTTATTCAATTTGGCAATCTCCTAACAGAATTATAATTTTATGGGGAATGACAATTACATTTTGGAGTACAATGATGTTTGTTCCACTAGCAGTATACAGCAAATACAAAGAAGACATCATGCCAGATCCTGCCATATATCCATCAGTTAGTGTTCTAGTTCCAGCATATAATGAGGACAAAGTCATTGCGCGTACAATAGAAGGTTTGCTAGAATCAGATTATCCAAACAAGGAGATTATAGTTATTGATGATGGCAGTAAAGATAAAACTTTGGAAGTTGCAAGCAGATACAAGACCAAGGCAAAAATATTACACAAGGAAAATGGCGGCAAGGCCTCTGCCATGAATTATGGTTTGGCATATGCAAAGGGAGAAATAATCATTATAGTTGATGCAGATACCATAATTGGCAGACAGGCATTAAAACAGATGGTAAAAGGATTTGGAAATAATAAGGATGTTGCAGCAGTTGCAGGAAATGTCAAAGTTAGAAACAGAATGAACTGGCTTACCTGGACACAGGCACTAGAATATGTGGCAGGAATTGAGATAATTAGGAGAGCTTTTGATTATTTTGGCTCAATTACTATCGTTCCTGGTGCCTTGGGCGCATTTAGAAAATCTGTACTTGAAGGAGTAGGCTCTTATCATAAGGATACTCTGGTGGAGGATTTTGATGCAACGATTAAGGTCTTAAAATCTGGATTTGTAATTCAAGGAACCACCCAGGCAACAGCATATACTGAAGCTCCTCAGAGTTTACATGATTTTTACAAACAAAGAAAGAGATGGTACAGGGGAAATGTGCAGGTACTATCAAGACATTTTGAGACAATAGTAAATCCACGCTATGCATTCTTGTACAGAGTGGCATTTCCTTTTATGATAATTTCAATGATAGTACTACCATTTGCAGGGCTTTCTGTAATTGTTACCTCAATCATTGAAATTATCAATGGTGATGGTTTTTTTGTACTTCAAATGTTCATATTATTTGTCATATTGCAATGTTTCATGTCTGCATTAGCAGTACGAATTGATAGAGATGACCCAAGGCTGATTCTATTTTCTCCATTTCTAGTACTAGGATACAAGCAACTAGTAGATGTTCTTCTAATAAAGGCTGCATTAGAAGCATTGTTTAAAACAAAGACAAAGTGGACTAGTGCTAAAAGAATAGGAGTTTGATAAAATGAATGATATATTGAAAAAACAAATTACAAAATACATCGCATCATTTTTTCTTGTATTGATGATACTACAACCCATTCTTGTTTATGCGGATCAGAGTACAGGTTCTATTGAAATTAATGTAAAATACACAAACAATGACAGAGCTGATTATTCTTCCATGACACTAAAGGTGTATCAGGATTTGAACACCATACCCTACAAAGAGATTTCATCACTTTCTGCCAATCCCTACAACATTGTTTCTCTTCCAATTGGGCACAAGTACAAAGTAGAGGTATATGCAAATGGAATGTATTCAAGTACAGACTATGTAGATTTACAAACCAATCATGAGGTGCTTGATACTACAATACCACTTCCTGGAGGAATACGTTTTAGTGTATTATATAATGACGGTTCAACGCCAATAGAGAATGCTGTTGTTTTAGTAAAATCTCAAGATGGAAAGCAATGGACTCAAAGTCTTACTGACAACTTTGGTCAAACAATTCGTTTTTGGATCCAGCCTCCAATAATAAACGATAACTATTACATTGCAGATGTTTTAATAGGAAAGAATCTTGTTTATTCATTTTCGCCTGTAGAACTCAAATCTGGCATCTCACAGGAATTAAGATTAGTCACACCATGGCCCACCATGATACATACTCTATTAACAGCCAAAGTTTTCAAGGATCTATCCAAAACAGTCACATCTTCAGATGGAAGCTTTGTGGTAGAAATATACGATGACAAGGGAAATAAAATTACAGAGTCAGTAGTAAATTCAAAGGGACAAGCTTACTTTACTAATCTAAAAGTTGGTGATTATGTGTTTCATGCAATAAACTTGAAGGATAATAGTGAATGGGGTAACTCTGAAATAACAATAGATGGAAACCAAAGCCTAGTACAAATTTTCAAAAATCAACCTGCAATAGAGATCAATGGGCAGACAAACACTACTAAAAACCAGATTCCACAGTTATCTAATGTCTCAAGTAATCAAATCCCCCAAGCATCTAGCACAGCAAAAAATACCACATCATATAATATCCCAAACTGTCATTGTGTTGCATTTCGATTAGATGACATTCAGGATTATTGGTTAAACAACGTTCAAACTGCAATCATGGATACATTCCAGCAGAAAAATGCCAGTCTAACCATAGGTGTGATTGGCAATTCTTTTGGTGGCGATGTTAAACTGACAGGATATCTACAAAAAAAGATCAAAACCAGTCCATCAATAGAAATAGCAAATAGTGGCTGGAAGTTTGAAGATTTTACTGCATCTAAGCAGAGCGAACAGTCTTTACTTATCAAACAATCAAATGACAAGATATTTTCCTTGTTAGGAATCACACCATCTGTCTTTATTCCACCTTATGGGAAAATTAATAACGATACATTTGGTGCAATGCATGAAAATAACATTACATTTCTTAGTGCAAATACACTAACCTATCACACAGTTTATTCCACATCCAATACAATTCATCTATTTCCAGCAACTGTCTCAACTGGTTATGTCAGTTCTGGTAATGGCACATTACACAAATTAACTAATGATGAGATATTTACTAATATCCAAAATAGCTTACGCAATTACGGTTTTGCAGTAGTCACTATATCTTTCCAAGATTATGCAATAAACAATGGAACTGCAACACAAAATGAGCCAGACATGCAACAAATTCAGCAACTTGGATCATTAATTGACAAAGTTAGAAATGACGGCATAAAGATTGTAAATATAAGTAAGATCAACAATGGACAAGTATCAAATCAAATTCCACCATGGATTAAAAATGATGCAGGATGGTGGGCAAATGGAAAGATATCTGATTCTGATTTTATCAGCGGCATTCAATATATGATACAAAACAATATAATAATTATTCAAAATCTTCCACAATCAGGGGAATCAAGCAGCCAAATCATTCCACCATGGATTAAAAATAACGCAGGATTGTGGGCAGAAAATAAAATTTCAGATAATGATTTTCTCAAGGGAATAGAATTTCTAATACAGCAAGGAACAATCAAAACTTGACATGTAAGTTCTATTTGTTTGGTCCAACCATTTCATCACTTTTGACATTCTGATCCCATTTTCCACGAATTCCTTTTACCAGTACAAACACGCCTACTCCAATCAGGCCTAGAGATGAAACAAGAAAGAAAAACATGTCTTGCATTTTTTCGTCGCATTTTACTGCTACAGAATTACCGTCTGGCGTGTAATCATAACAAACATCAAACTGTCTAGATTGAATCACATACTGTTGATATTGTGCACCGGTTATACCCCCTAAAAGAAAACCAGCAAACGCAAGAACAGAGCCTAATATTACAAGCCTAGTATCGCTCACATGGGTAATTTGCATCGTGTAATATTTAATGTTGTAAGCATTTAATGTAATAGAGATATTTCTATGGTTTTTGGATGGGGAAAGAAAAAATCAACAAACGAAGCAGTGGAATCAACAAGACATGAAAGACAAATTTCCTTTTCTGATATCAATCCAATTTTAAAGGAAAGTGAAACACATCTACTTGAAAAAATTCTTGAGCAGGCAAAATCAATAAGGGAGCAAATAGACACAGAGCGAAAAAACATCATACAAACAATGTCGTTATTTGAAAATGATGATCTTGATGCAGAAGATGTTGACAGATCACTCAAAGTGCTAATAGAGCGTGGAAAAAAAGCCGTAGTTTTAGGACTAAAACGTGAAACTGCAGTGAATCTATCAAATCTAGAAACTTTTCCAAATTTAGCAAATTTAAATTTGCAAACAGGTCAGATGCTAAAAAGAATTGGAGATGTTTTGGGTATAAATTCCCGGGTAATGCATGTTTTTGCTAGAAAGTATGCAGACAAACTCAAAGAAGACCTTGCAGAGATGGCCAAAAACAAAAGATACCTACAGGCACTAGTTGACGAATACGCTAATTTTGAGGCAACATCTAAAAACATTTTAGAATCAATAGAAGAAATTAAAAAATCAAAAAAAGAAATTGAAGATAAAAATCACAGATTAATCGAATTACAAAAAGAAATTGAGGATCATAAAAATACAATTAATAATTTGGAAAATGATATACGAAACCTCAAATCAACAAAAGAATATCAAGAATTCCTAAATGTAAAAAAAGACATGGAATCTCTAATGCCAGAAAAAAAGTCTATTAAAAATGAAATTGACGTGCAATTTTCGAAAATATCAAGACCTCTTGGAAAATATAGCTATATTTCCTCGCTTGAAAAGCCTCTCAAAATCATCATGGATAGATTGGTTGCAGACCCATCTGAAGTAATCACAACTGAAAACAAGAATTCTATCATAGAAATATTACAGGCAACTGTAAAATCAGTTGTAGCAGGTAATGTCTCTGTCAAAGATTCACAAAAGGCAGCGGAACAAATCGAGGAAACCATAAACAGACTGGATGAATTTATCAATCTAAAACACAATCTAGCAAAAAAAATGAATGAGTTTGAAAGTAGGTTTGTTATTTTCAATATTAGAGATTTAGAGGAGAAGGAAAAAAAAGTGACACGAATCAAAGAGGATATCATACAATCAGAGTCATCTCTAAAAACTCTAGAAAAAGAGTTTTCTGAAGAAGCAAAACGCCCACCACAGATTGCTCATGATATTGAAACAAAGATAAACGAAATTTCTCAAACCAAAATAACTTTGAAAATTTAAGTTATGGAACACTATTCTTCAAAGATTAATTAATTTGGATACCAAGAAAACCATATGATCTTCTTTAAAAAAGAAAAACTGCAACGGACAATCACCATAACAAAAGATACTCGTGATGGCATACTAACTTATTGCAAGCTCAATCATCCCAATGAGGGAATTCTTATCTTACGTGGCAAGTCCAAAAAAGGAATCATATCCATAGATGGTTTGGTAATTCCGCCTTTTTCGCATCACGGACCTACTTTTGCAGGATTTCCACACTCGTTTTTACCATTTGATCCAAGCTATGTAGGTACTGTTCATTCCCATCCATCAGGTGCAGCAAGACCATCAGTTACAGATCTACATAATTTCTTTGGATTTGTTTCATTAATTGTCCAATCACCATATGAAGACGATGACATTTTTGCATATGATAGAGATGGAAATCTACTCGAAATCACATTAAGTCCGGACCAATCATGACAAAAACTTATAAGCTTTTTGCGACAAGATGATGTGTTGATTAATTACAAATCATATTTAATTTTCCTTTTCGGTTCTTTGGCTGTGAGTATAGGACTACAAATGATCTTGCCATGGCCATTTGGATTAATGGCAGCCCTAGCTATCTTCATCGTATTTCCATTGTTCTTAAGAAACAGAGCATTGAAGAGGATGGGTGGCGGATTTGGTGGTGACCCTGGTGGCGGTGGCGGATTCTTTGGACAGAGTCAAGGTGTAAAGTACATTTGCCTTACATGTAACAACAGGTACAAAGGAGGCGCTTGTCCAAGATGTGGTTCTAAGATGAAAAGAGCAGACTTTTAAAAGCATCACATCATGACACTTGAAGAACTTCGAAAAAAAGCATTATTCCAAAATACAATAGACACATGGATAATGCTATGTGAGGAAACCAGATCAGATTGGTACTTGCCAGAAAATTACAAAAAATTCATTGCGCATCTTACAAAAAGCGGTTTGAAGATGCAAAAATTTCCTCTTTGCATAAAAGAAACAGGTGGCATGTATCAACGAGGTAAAGACAAGACCCAATTTGCAGAATCTCTTGCTCAGGAAACAGATCCTAATGCAGCTGCCTATACAATAAAGCTAAATGATGAAATAATAAAAATAATCAGGCAGTTCAATCCTACCGCTTTAGCCTAGGATTAACTATTACGTCCATTGCGTGTCCAATAAAGACAAATGCCAGGCCTGTCATTGCAATCATAATTCCTGGCGGCAGAATCCACCACCAAAGACCTCTTGCTGCAGCACCATAAGTATTAGCATCATGTAAAATTTGTCCCCATGTTGGAAATGTGGGATCACCCAGTCCCAAAAAGCTAAGACCTGCCTCAGTAGTGATTGCAGCTGGTACTGATATAGCAATACTAGCAAATGCATATGGTAAAAGCTGAGGAATTATGTGTTTGAATATAATTTTGTAGTCTTTTTGTCCCATTATCTTTGAAGCTTCTACATATTGTAAGGTTTTAATCTGTAAAGCCATGCTTCGCGAAACTTTTGCAATTCCAACCCACCCAAAGAGAACCAAAAACCCTACAATTAAGAAAATGCTGTTACCAATTGTTACTGCTAAAATTATCAAAAGGGGCAGAGCAGGCATTGCATAAATAATATCATTAAAGCGCATTAATGATTCGTCTGTCTTTTTCCCCTTGTAACCTGCAAATACACCATATACCAATCCAATAACCACAGAACCAATTGCTACAGTTATGCCAATAAACAATGCAAGCGGAGTACCCCACAACAATCCAACAGTCAAGTTCCGCCTAAGCTCATCAGTTCCCATCAAACCATATACTTTTCCTCCCAAGATAAATTTAGAAGTCTCAAGGTTTGATTTTAAATTAATGCTATACAGATTCACTTTGAAAAAATAATGCCCATTTAACACATTATTCTGTCCAGTCTTAGAAAAAACAATATCTTGTGCAAGTAGAGAATCAATTGGAAATACGAAATTGTCTTTATTTTTTCTAATATTTTTCATCATAGAATCATCTGTTGAAAAAATAAACCCGTGATATGATGTTTCAATTTTTGATTGAGGAAGCGAGGTTGATATCAATTGGAATTCCTTTCCATCCGGTCTTGTAACCCAAATTTGCAGCAATGGGGATCCGGTATATTTTGCAGCATATTCGTAGATAAAATCACTTGGAAATTTATCATAGTTATAATCAACAACAAAAATATTACTAGTCAGAAATATGTCCCCAACATTTTGTGATGCAACTTGAGGATTTTGTAAAATCATATGCTCTGGCATTTTTTCTGAAAGAAAATAATTCACCCATGCAGGAAGAGCAGACTTTGGAAAAGTTAACCAGCTTGATGGATCATTCCATTCCTTAAAACTCTCTATTGGAATGGTAAGAACAGCTGCTGCCGACATTGCAAAAAGGATTACTAGTATTCCTATTCCTGCTAGACCGATTTTATTTTTTGAAAATTCATGCCAGACCTCTTTTGAAGAAAAAATCATCCTTTTCTCACCCTTGGATCAAAGTAACCATACAAAACATCTGCCAAGAATATACTAACAAGGAAAAATGCAGTCAAGACATATGTTTCACCAATTATCACAGGCAAATCAAGTACGTTGATTGCCTCATAGTATAGCCTTCCCATTCCTGGCCAATCAAATACAGCCTCTGTGATTATAGCACCACCAAGCGACCCAGAGAGACTCAATGCTAGAACAGTAATAATTGGCGGTGCTGCATTTTTGAGTGCATGAGTATAGATTATCTTTTTTTCACTAATGCCAGCTGCTCTTTTTGCTGTCACAAAATCTTCTTGCATAATTCCAACAATGAAATTTCTTACTAGATATGCCCATGAACCAAACCCAATTAGCACCAATGTGATTAGCGGAAGTGCCATGTGATACAAGAGTGAGGCAATGTATCCAGGGTCTGTCACAGGAATTAATGGCGTTGCCCTTGCTGGAAAGATCTGGTACACAAACGCAAATACAAAGATCATAAGCATACCTATCCACCAGACTGGAAAGCTACTGCTAATGATAGCAAAAGTTGAGGTTATCTTGTCTAGTTTTGAGTTTATCTTGCTTCCGGAGAGTGCGCCAAGAAATATTCCAATTAATGAAATTATCAAAGTAGCAGTTGTAAAAAGTAAAATTGTTCTAGGCATCTTCTCAAGTATTATATCTTTTACATCAGACGAACCAGTATCGCTAGTAAGAAATTTTGCATGTCCAAAATCAAGTGTTAGGATTTTATACATTGAGAGTCCTAGTCTTGGTGGATAATACCAAGGCTTGTCAAGTCCTAATGCATCTGTTCTTTGTTTTATTTGATTTTCTACAAACGCATCAAGTTCTTGTGGATTTTTAAAACTTGTAACAAGATGTTTGTTATCAGTAACTTGCTGCCTTATCTCAAGTGCGACGCTTTGTTTTAAAATTGCATCCATGTTAGAGCCGACAAGTGCGATAGTAATCAACAGTGTAGCCATGAGCACTCCAAACATTGTTACAGCTCGTTTTATGACGAATCGTTTGAAGCTCATCTTCATCTGATAACTATTCCAGAGTTAATAACATCTAGGATTTTTTTCTTTTCTTTAATGTTATTATGATTCCAGTAGCAATTACTACAATGGCAATACCAATTGCAATATAGCCAGAACCAGCAATTGAGATTCCAGAGGCAGATACAACATTTTCAGGAATTATTAGATTTTCACCCTGAATTCCTAAAAAGCTAGTATAAAACATGTCAGGTTTGAGGGCAGATTCTGATACTGCAAATATTCTCAAGTCATTTGCACCCATACTCAAAAGCAATGTTTTTTCTCTTGATAGTGTGATATTCATGTTGCCAGTCTTTGATTGTAATGTACCTGAATCCACCATACTACCATCAGCATTTAGAAAATAATAGTAGACAGTAGAGTTGGGCGTGACAGAAACGGGAATTGTCAGTTCTTTACCCAATGAAACAGTTGTAGGAACATCAATGCTGTTTATCTTGGCAACATCAACGTTCTCAAATTTTTTCCAGTAACCTGCTCCAAATGGATATGTAGGATCATCAAATGCCTTTATAGTTATGATTCTAGCCTCTGGAGAATAACTATCAAGATAAAATGGACCATTACTTATTACTGCATGATTATGTTTTTCAATCCATGATATAGATGAAGAATATCTATCAGAATAGTATTGTTGTGAATTTTGTGTAAACCCTACTAATGCAACAGGAATAGAATTTGATTTTGAAAAATCTTCTAGATTTGATTTTATCATATTTGCATCATTTGGTACAAGTAATGAGAACCAGTCAACATTTTTACTAACAGACTCTGATCTTGAAAATGCAACCTTACCATCGGTCACAGATTTTTCCATGGCATAAAATATCTCCCAAGGCATGGAAGGAAATACACCTGCAGAATCAGCAATCTCTCCTTCATCAAAGTGCCAATAGTCCTGATAAACTTCAATTGTGTTTTTATCAATAACCCTAATTCCAATTAACGTCTTTGCCGCTTGATTTGCCTTTGGTGAATATTCTGAATCAAATGTCTTGTTATTTTCAGAATGTTCCGCTCCCCATTGATATAGGAAATAAATCGAATACAATACATCATTCATGTCCATTGGTTGACCATTATGCCAGTTTCCAAATGTTAGATGAAATGTTACCTTGCTTGTAGATTTTATACCATTACCAACTTGAAGCCATTTTTGCTGAATAGGATCCCATTTTATCGCATCAGATGGTACGTCCAGCTTGCCATTTGGCCCTGCTGTTTCCACTTTCCAACTAGAGCGAACAGGAATAGTTACTCCAGTATATGGATTCTTGAAACTTCCTGGATCAGTTATTGCTCCCAAAATTTGTTGACTAGTAGAATCACTAAAACCTGCAATAGGATTCCAAGCACCCTGGTAAATCTTGTTTACCCCAATTGTCAGAGAGGTAGAATTATCTCTTGCATTAATTGGGGTAAATCTACTTGTAATTCCAGCACCAAAATCATTTACTACACCATCTACTTTTTTGTTTGATACAAACTGATCGATTTTACTTACAAGAAAAATTCGGACAGATTCTTTAAGACCTTCATTAACTGCCTTTTTGAGTAAATCAGTTCTTTGTTCTGCTGATGTAAAATTCCCTATGAAAATACTTTGTGAAAGAGAATCCATGTAATCATCTTTGTAATTCCAATAGGAGGGATTGTTAAATCCAGGCATGTTAGAAAACCACGGCGAATACATTTGTGCAGTCACAACAGAATCATATCGTACAAATCCACTTGATGCCCAACCCTCAGTATAGATATTCCATTTTAGATCAGATGGGTTTGAACCATACACGATTGTATATGCCTTGTTTAAATCACCATAATCCCTTTTTACAGAAAATCCAATTTTTTCTAGTTGTGAGGAAATTATCTCACCAATTGACTTTCGTATTTGATCATCACTTCTAATAAAAATTGTAATCTCTACTGGTTTTGAATCATAGTACCATTTGTTGTCAATTTTTTGTGCCCCAGCCTTTGTTAGAGAGTCTGAAATCATTTGCTCTGCAAATGAAGGATTATATCTAAAGTTAAATGATTCAAGCTCACCTAAAATCAAAAGATAATCGGGATCAAATGGTTTGTATGCTGAAATCATTGACACTCCATAACCGCCAAGAAGTTCATTAACAATTAGATCCCTATCAACCAAATAATTTAGTGCAAATCTAACATCTTTTATTGAAAAAGGATTGAATTTTGTAGACGGAGCAGGGTTTACAAGAAGACTATACGATTGACCTGTTGATTGAAATATTTTCAAACCCTCTTGTGATTGAGGATCAGAAATTCTGTCAAAAGGGATCGGAGAATAATAAATGTCCAAATTTCCATTTTTTACTTCCTCAAGTGCAGTATTTTCATCAGAATATTGGATAAATTGTATCTTGTCTACGTAAGTTCCCTTGTCAGCAAAAACAAGACTGGAACCAAAAACAAAAACAACACCACACAGTATTAAAAGTGGATTCAATGCACTGTTTTGCTTAAAACTGTATATAAGAATAAGAGAACTGGTTAAAAAACGCCAATGTCATTTTATAAATAGGTTCAAAATTATTCCTAGTATAATATTTGCAGGTTATCTTCTAATCAAGTTTTATGAATAATATTTTATAAACGCAAAATAAACCACGATTGTTGAATATTCAGACTCTAGTCAAGGGCATCAAGGGAATAATTCCAGGGGGGCTATCTGTAAAAGATTTTAGTGTTGTAACGCAAACTAGCGATGAGACTGCAAGACAGATACTGGACAACTTTATGCAAAATGGCATAGGAACTTTTCAAGATAATCAAATACATTTTCAAGATAATGACAAACTGAAAACCAGCTTACTTGCATTAAGAATGGGTGCTCCAATTGATGAGATTTCACAGATTTTAGACTGGAAGGATTTTGAGGCACTTGTTTCAGAAATTTTAGAGTTAAGAGAATTTGATGTCACAAGAAATCTAACTTTAACAAAACCAAGAATGCAGATAGATGTTATTGGCACAAAAGCAGGAGTGGCAATTCTCATAGACTGCAAACATTGGAAGAGGCTAAGTTACTCTGCATTAGAGACTGCAGTCAACAAACAAATTGAGAGAACAAAACATTATGTTATTAAAGAAAAGGTACGTGCAGCACTACCTGCTATCGTAACACTATACCAAGAAGAGGTCAAATTCATCAACAAGGTCCCTATAATACCCATATTCCAACTAGATTCTTTTTGCGATGAATTTTATGGTAATTTAGAAGAAATGGATTTAGAGCAAAGTGAATAAGAAGAAAGCAGTAGTTCCTATCAAAAAGCCTTGTGTAATTCTCATTGCCCTGTCAAGTGATTTTGAATAGTTCTCAAGCTGTTTTGGTCCCATTACTTTGACATCTGTTTCCTGCTTTAGAGTTTCAAACATTGCTGGAGAAAGATTCTGTTCTGCCTTTTTTGCCAAATTTAAATACCAAGAGGCAACTTCTTGCGATTCAGATAGGCTTCCAAAATAGAAATAACCATACTTGTTTCTTGCCTCTCTTGCCTTGTAGTGAGAGTCGGAGGTACAGATATCAAGTAAATCATATCCAGCTTTTGAAAGAGACGATACGATTTCCTCGCGTAATCCATTTCTCATGTTGTTAGAGTCTGCCCAACCAAGGAAAAATTTTTCATTGTTAATTTTCAGACACATCATTCCTACTTTGCCAGGACCTAGATCGTCTGCCTGAATTTTCAAATTTTCCGAGTTTGCATATCCAATTTCTAATGGATATGCTTCTTTTGTTATCAATGTATCAAGGTTTGATTTTGCTGCTTTTAGGAGGTCATCCGAGTCTTGTTTTAGAATTTCTTCTCCCATTGCATTATGGCTATCAACGATTAAGATTTTTTCAAATCCACGATTTTTTCCATATTGTTCAAGTTCACTTTTAACATAGAGTGGCACGTCCTCCATTCCATGTGGTGATAATGATAAAATCAAGACGGCGGTTTTACCAAAAAGCATTCCAACTGCACGGGCTTTGTTTACCTGAACTGTAACAGGTTTTGTACAATCAAAACCTTTGTGAATTATAGAACTCTTGGTGAGACTAGAAAGATACGCATCAACTTGAGATTTTGATGGCAAATTAAGAGAATGATCAGAGACGCTATGCATAACCATTGCAGAGTAATTCAGATTTTTGTATATCAAATACGGAATGTTGCTTCCCCCAATTGGATGAAATGGTCCTGGATGGACGTCTGGCACAACTAGTCGGCATTCATTATTTTTTGTTTTAAATAAAATTTGAAATGTAGATACTCTTGTGGGTTGTGAGCGTTCTTCCATCAAAGTTTCCATTTCAGAAGGATCGTTTCTTGTCCAAGCTGCCACGTAAGCTTGCAATACTTTGTGTGTTCTTGGAACTTTGATACCTGCTGCTCTATCTGACAATAGTGTCCATGCTGTTGCAAGAAACAAAAATACAAGACCGTATCCTATGACTTTTAAATCTGAAAGCATAGGAATCCAAGATTCCGGTGGTACAAATGCAAAAAACATTGCTAGTGGTTGAATAAGACAAACTGCCCATGCAGTTTTTAATTTTGCTCCCATGACAGATGTAAAAAGTCCAATTCTAAAGCTTGCAAACAAAAACATTCCTTCTGTGATATAAATTGGCAATAGTTCAGGTTTTGAAAAAACGTGTGCTGATACAAACCCTCCAAGTAGAGTTACAAACCACAGGAGATTTCCAAATGCAGATAGATGCACAATTTTGGAAAATTCTGTTTTTAGCAAGCGTGCGTCTAGAAGCTGTGTTCCATAAAGTACTGCAATTGACAATGGCAAACTGAAAAATATTTTGTCACTTGTTTTAAAATATACAAACAACGCAAGTGCTACAGTTGCAGATGTCACCATTATAGAAATCAAAAGAGAAAGATAGTGTGAAGATGGGGTTAGAGTTGTTAATGTATATCGCTTGTGTATACGCGACACATTATCAGCATTTTCTGTCATGGTAGGAAAAATATTTTTAGTATCCACGAGATGGAAATCAGTGCGCTTGGGATAGCTACAACGACTTCTGGCCTTAGTTTATATCCTTTTGTCTCGTCCTCAAAGAATCTTAACAGACCCGCACTAGATGCTGGAAGCGGTGCCGATTTCTTACTACTCATGTTACTGTATCTCGCAAGATTTTTACATAAATACTTTTGTGCTAGATCTTTTTGATCCTCTCTTTAATATTTATGATATCATTGATTGATTTTAGGATCTGTTGCTGTTTTTGATGATCTTTTTCATGTTCAAGCTCTTTTGTTAATTCCTTTAGTTTTTGCTCAAGGCCTGCAAACAATGGATCGTCACTAGGTTTTTCTTCTATTTTTTCTGGTATTTTTTCTTCATTATCTTCTCTTCCACAGTTTACACAAAATGCGCTACCGTTTTTCATGATACGTACTCCCTTACAATATGGACAAGGATCACTTACAAGAGTTGCACCTTTTAGAAGCATTTCAATCGCTTTTTTAGTAAGATCTGCAGACACAAACTGATTTGGGAATTTCCAAGTAAAAAATGTAGTCGAACAAGGCTTAATAGTAGGAAACCAAGTTTTTATTTTGAATGGCAGTAATCTGCAATACATGCGGACTTCCTGACGATTTATGTGCCTGCGGAGAACTTGAAAAAGATGCTACTCAAATTGTAGTTCGTCTTGAAGAGAGACGTTTTAAGAAAAAAGGGACAATGATTGAAGGAATTAATCCAAAGATGAATGATCTAGCTAAAGTTGTCAGAGAATTAAAAGCAAAATATGCATGTGGTGGCACAGTAAAAGAGGGATACATTCTACTTCAAGGTGACCACAGAGATACAATCAAAACTACTTTAGTAAAACTTGGATTTCCAGAAGCAAGCATTGAAGTTCATTAAATGAGACTTGTTAAAAATAGATAAACTCCTACACGTTTTAGCCATTCCATATTCTGCACTGGCATCAGTTATCTTTGGTATGATGATCATTTCTTTTCCCATAGGAGCATATGTGGTTTTTAATTCTAATTTAGGAAAAGAGATTAACTTTCAGTATCCACTTGATGGTGTAGATATTTTTCTTGGTGGGATAGGATTCAAGCTGCCAATCCATTTTGAGATTGGTGACGGTTTTATTTTTATGTGGTGTATCTATCTTGTTTTGTTCACTATTTCACTGGCTGGCCCTCAGCGAAGCTTGATGAAAACACTTTCTTTGGTAATGATAGAAGGCTGGCATAATATCAAAAACAACGCACTTTTGAGCATGATAACCTGGTTTTCCATTCTAATTGTCTTTTCTCTAATTATTGATTTTATTCAACACAATTTTGGCATCAACATAGAGCCCCCAGCATCTCAAAATAGATTAATACAATTCTTTCAAATCTCAACATCACCATTAAGTGAAGAAGTAGGTTTTAGAATTCTACTTATTGGTCTTCCACTTTATGCCATTTTTTCCCATAAAACATCATTAAAACATTTTTTCAAATCACTTTGGCACCCATCAAAAAATTTGGAAATTACAAATTACAAAAAAGTCATAGCATTGATTATAACAGTTGCCATATTCTTTGGAGTAGCCCACATTATTTCTGGTACTCCATGGAGTACAGGTAAGTTTGCTCAAGCAACTGTGGCAGGAATAATAATTGGTTGGGTTTACTTTAGATATGGTTTTGCACCTGCCATCTTGATTCACTGGGCAACAAACTACTTCATATTTTCATATACTTATTTTATATCTGAAATGACCCAGTCTCCAATTACAGGCGAGTTTTCAGATCCATTTTCAAATACATTAGAGATGTTACTTTTGATTTCTGGTGGAATTGCTATTGTTAGCATTACATTAAACTACATAAAATCAAAAAAGGAATCAACCATAACGCAAGTTTGAATATATTGACATAAATTATATTCCAGAATTTAGTTTTGAAAATTATAATATCAGATTAACAAATCCTCAAGCATTTTTGAAATTGACGGCTTTGAATATTTTAAAATAGTTTGAAGATCTTCTGGTTCATCTACATCAAGCATTATTCTTCTAATCAAAACCAGTGCAGATTTTACAGATTTATTATTTGCAGTAGTTAGATGTATTTTATAGCTGTCTTCATCATAATGAGTTTCCATTACGTCTACCGGGCTTCTAAATAGTGCATTTGTCCCATCAAATCTTCTAGAGGGCACCACAAGTACACACTTGTCAATCATTTGAAAATCATACAGAGTCCGTATATCCTCGGTTTGCATGAGAGGAACATCTTGAGGAAATACGATTGTAGCGCCAAATCCCTCATCTAAAAAATACTTGTCTGCCATTGCAACTGCATTGTTTACACCTTGTTCTTTTTCATCATAGATTTCAACAACATCAAATTTTTTTCCAATCTTAAAGGCAGATTCATCTTTACTTACAATTGTAATTTTTTCTATAACATCAGATTGTGAAATTGTTTGTAAAACCTCTTCTAGCATCATCTTACAAAGATCTTCTGTTTTTTCGCATGACAAGTTTAGTCGTGTTTTAGCTTTTGAAAAAGTTTTTACCGGAACAATTGCACCTGTACGTAATTTAGACATGCACTTGTTTTAAAATAAAAGATGCAAGAGCATCCTCATCTTTTTTGTCTTTCATTTTTATTTTAGTTTCATATACTTTCATGTCCAAATTTTCTATCTTTCTTGTTAAAAGCCTATCAGAGGAATCTATCACTATATGAGAAGCCACATCAGAATACATTTTTGCAAGTCCATACACTGATACCTCCATGCCAGCTGCTTCCATGTATTTAGCAGCAGGTCCACTAATAGAGGTGTTTCCAATCAGTGGACTTACTACAACAACTTTCTTTTTTGATTTAGATAATTCTTTTTTTATCCCTTTAATTGAAAGAATAGGTCCTATGCTTGTTAGCGGATTTCCTGGTGCAATTATAACCAGTTTAGAATCATGTATTGCATTTACTGCTGCAGGATTCGCTCTAGCTTTGTCTGCTCCAAGATATTTTATCCCTTCAACGTTATCTTGCCCCTTGTGTTTTACCCAGAATTCTTGAAGATGAAGATCACCTTTGTTTGTCACAATTCTTGTCTCTACAGTGTTATCTGTAACGGGAATTATTTTTATATCAATAGCAAATTTTTGACACAACCATGTGGTAATATCAGATAGATTCTTACCGTTTTTGAGCATGTTTGTTCGTAAAAGATGGATTGCTGCATCTCTGTCTCCAATCTTAAACCAAGTTTCTTCTCCTAACATTTCCATTTGACGTAAGAAATTATAGGTGTCTTTTTTTATTCCCCAGCCTTTTTCCCCATCAAGCAAGTCAGCAAGTCCATAAAGAATTGTGTCAATGTCAGGACAAATATACAGACCATAAAGCCAGTAGTTATCGCCAACATTTGATATCACATTGATATCTCTTGTTTGTGAGGATATTCCTCTAACAAGTTTAACGGATCCAGTGCCACCTGCAAGTATTGTTATCATTTTTTCAATTTCCTACGAAGATTGGTAATGTTAGTATGCACAATATTACTTTTGCCACAAAAACAGATTTTCAATTTTATTGATAGTATTTACGATAAGATTTATTACCGACCCTAAAAGTAGTCTGAACGTGACTATGGATAGGTATTTTGCATTAGGGTTAATTGGTTTATTAATTTTTGGCAGCATTTCTCCAATTTGGGCAACATCTGATCTTTCTGTAAATCTCAGCGCATCTGGTACTCCCGCACAAGCAAGCTTCAAGTTTTTGGAATCTGCATTTATCGAATATCCAAATGGCGGTAAACTAAAGGATCTCTTGGCAGGCAAGAATTACACCATAAGTTTTACTGAAAACTCTAACAATACCAGTGTTCAAGATTTGATGCATCAACTAAATACAGTGCTAGTACGTGATCAGAAAAGCCCGGTAATCATCACAGACCTAACCGTACAGTATACTGCAACTCTTGCAGGAGATGACAAATCAACATCAATTGATTACAATCTTCAATTAATTCCAACTTTGACAAGCTATGTCATCAAGAAGGGAGCCAGTGATACTGACCCAACAATAATTGATGCAGCATGGATGGGATTTGCACTAAAAGATCCTGTTATCATAAAAACAGCACAATATGGTGACGTAGAAATTAATACTCCAATTAGCTTTGTAAAAAAAATCATACCAGATGTTTATTCTAATATTAAAGGAACGCCTGCAGAAGATGCTTTGAAAAATAATTTGATTGATGCAAGTAGCATATTACAAGAACCACTCGATCAATGGAATCATCTTTTTGATCCAGCATTCATAATATCTGAGACTAGTGGTTTTGGATACAAAGGACAAAAAGTAGCAATAACAACTTATACCATGGGACAAAGTAGCCTTGGCGAAGGAACTCAAAAACCAACACAAAATACGATTGATTTTTCCACAGATACTAGTTATCAACTTACGACAGTTCAACATGCAAGTTCGGCTTCAGTTAACATAGAGGGCCATGCAATTACAACCAGTGTTGGTGGTACACCCGCATTTGGTACTACACCACAATCTACAGGTGGTGACACATCAAGTGGAGGATTCCCAGTAGGAATAATTTACGGAATGGCAATCTTTGGTGCTGTTGTAGCAGGCGGAGTTTTATTCTGGAGTAACAAAAAGCTAAAGGACAGTGCCAATAGACCAAGAGATTCAGGTCCAGCTAGAACACTAGAGTATGAGGATAGAAAACACTGGGCTGACAAGTTCGATAAAAAATCTGCAGTGTAATAACCAAATCAATCATTTCTATTATAATAAAAATAAAATGGTGCGTGCTAGACGTAACCCTCCTTCTGTTTTCACGAGATTCAGCTATGCGGCCTACCTAAACCAAGTGCAGCGCTTTTAGTTTTGTTTGGCCTTGCTCCCTGTGGGTCAGCTTTTTCACTCCTTACCGGAAACCTCAGGTTTTGCCATCACAGTACGCCGGGTCGGATTTTTTTCTGTTCTGTAGCCAGCCATCTCTGACTATCCATCTCTGGATCACATTTACTGCATGGAGGGAGGAGTTTCCTCTGCCTTAGCAGTAGCTCGTTCACCAGCTCGCACCTTGACAATCATAATTAGAAATTTCTATTTTAACATTGTTAGAACATAAGAGAAAGATACAAAGGATTACATTTTTGGTGCAAAATAATCCTCGTCGGAGAGAGGTTTCTTCTTTGCTCTAATAAAAGTCATCAATTTCATGGTCTCGATATACATGTTGTAGATGAATTTATTTTCTTTAAGTCTAGGTGCAATCATATGCCAAAAGTATCTAGCTCTTATGTTTGAGAACCTAGAGTCACGCACAACAAATACACTGTAAGAAGATTTTTCTATAATCGCCAGTGTCTTTGGGCTGAAAGCTTGATCCGATTGATTTCCTGCTCCCACTATGACAATCTCTGGATCTTTGTTTAGGTTTTGCAGCAGGTCTTTAGTAACGTCTTCTGTTGTCGGGTAGATTCTTTCAACAGGAATTTTCTTAAGATCTAGATCAAACATCTTTTCATTAATTTTTCCCAATATGTCACGCTCTTCTTCAGGTGATTCAACTACACCTCTAACAATTCGTATGCTACTTCCCAAAGTATTAGAAAAAGCGCTCGCAATTTCAATTCCCAAGTCAGAATGTCTCCCTTTATCGTATGATACCACAATATGTGAGAGTTCCTTTTCAAATTCTTTTTTGATATGCACTCCGAGTATATCGCATGTAGTAAGTGACAGTAATTTTCTGTTGTTGCGAAGATCATAGAAATCCATCACAAGCAAGTTAATTCCTTGCTCTTCAACTGTAGCTAAAATGGCTTCTGTTGTATCATGTGTTAATCTTACCAGATATCTGTAATCTGAAGAGTTAGGCAAAGATCTTTTCATGTCTCCAACTGAGCGCATGGTAGGCTCCGCAAATCCTTGCCCCATAAAAAGAGGTATCTGAATTGGTATTGTCGCTACACTTAGAAGTGAAATTTCACCGTCTTTATTTTTTGCAATTGCTGATGCTATTTTTACTAGTTTCTCGACAGTTTTCTTGTTGGATACTACCATTATGCGATAATCTTTTCGATGAGATGGGCCTTCATTTGCAACTAATGGTGCGTAATGTTCAATCTCTTTTTTTGAAATATATAATTTGTAAATCGAGAATCCAATCAATATCCAGACAATAGCAATTGCCCAGCTCAGTGGATTGTAAATTAAAAGAAAGACAGCAAGTCCTATTTTACAACATATGCCTATAATTGGCATGAGTGGAAAGAATGGGATTTTGAATCCATAATCAAGCTTATGACCATAAAGTCTTCTGATTTGAATTCCTGCCCAATTTACCTGTGTAAACAAAAATAAGAACATCACACCAGCTGCAAGTGCTAGTTGTTCAATTGGGAGCCATACAGCCATCACAAGCATGATGAATCCTGATGCGATTATTGCAAAGTGAGGAGTATGATATTTGGGATGAATTGAGCTAAAGATGGAAGGTAGATTGTACTGTCTTCCCATAGCAAATGATACTCTACTTGAAGAAAATGTAGTTGCACTTAGTGCCGCAATAGTTGATACCAGACCACCAACTAATACTGCTATCATTCCATAAGGTATTAGAAATTTTGCTGCTTGTGCTATTCCCAACTCTTGATAATCACCTATGAAATTCCATGCATCTTTGCCAGTTTTGGACGGATCCAGTCCACCTAAGAAAGCAAAAGTAAAAACAATGTAAAGAACCGTAACAACTCCAAGTGTAATGAATACTGCCTTTGGAATATTCTTTTTTGGATTTTTAACTTCTTCACCAGTTTGTACAATTATTTCATACCCTTCAAAAGCAATGTATGTAATTCCCATTCCTAAAACCAATCCTACCATTCCCTTTGGTAAAAAGTTCTGAAAGTTTGCTGTCCAGTGAGGGTTGGTAAAACTCAATGCATAGATACCTGCAATGATCAGAACCACAATTATTGCAAGTTGCATAATTGTTAGTCCATTTCCAACTTTGCCTGTAAGAGAGGCCCCTCTGTAATTTACATATGTAAAAATAATTATAGATATAGTGGCAATAATTTTCTCAAGTGATATTCCGCCATACTCAGATGAAACCCCTATGTTTGTAAGCAAACTTCCAAAAAATGATCCAAAGGAGACCGCATACAAGCTTCCCGCAATCATATGGGCAAACCACGCTGTCCATCCGCTGATAAACGCATTTGGTCTTGGCAGTCCTTCTTTTACCCATCTATAACCACCTCCTGCTTCTGGAAAAGCAGAACCAAGTTCAGCATATGTCAGGGCGGTAAAGAAGCTGATAACTCCACTAAATACAAAAGCTACAATTAATGCTGGACCAGCTTCATGTATGGCAGGTCCTACCAGATTGAATATGGATCCACCTATCATTGCAGCAATTCCAACCATCGTTATGTCAAGTAGCGATAGACTACGTACAAGACCGGGAGACGACTTTTCAGTAGTCATATTATCTAACGGTTTGGAAAAAATGGTTGAATAAATCTCTACTTGTCTCTGTATACATTAATAGACATCCTAGTGGTGCTCTACAGCAATATCGTAAATATCATACTCTTTTAGGATATGAATAATATCTTCTTCTGAATGTGCTTTTGAATAATCTTCAAGAAGATTTTTGTTAAGATCATAAAAAGTATGGCCCCATTTGAATTTGTTTATCATTTCATGTGCAAGAACATCGAATTCCATAATAAACAAAGCACCAGATATTGCTTCTACAGTTGTAAGCTTATTTAATTTTGAATAATTAACTGGATTACCAGCAAAAAGTGGTGGAAGTTTTCTGTGTATGCCAGGGAATTTTTTTACAAATGTTTCCTCTGCAAATTCCCATGAGCAATCAATTCCAGTTATAGAATTAGCAATATGTTTATCATTTTTTAAAATCATTCTATCTGCAAAAGGATCTAAGATCAATGTGTTTGACAAAGTGCTTCTTACATTTTTTGCAATCCCAAATTTAACAAGCTTTGCAGCACTGCATTTTTTTGGATCATCTTGTTTGAGCATTAAAACCTGAATTTGCATTATTGTTTTTTATCTTGTATAAGATGTATAATAAACTAACATCAGTGTTGACGTTTGTAATAATGCCTATTTAGACACGTAAGTAATCTGGTAGTAGAACCTAGAGGGTTGGTCTTTCTTAATAATTTGTACATTAAATTGTCCATCTTGAATTACACCGTTTTCATCTGCAGGTAAGATTGTAAATTTCTCCAGTCTAGCCCCAGAACCAGTATATCCGACCAAAAAGTTTTGGTTACCGATTTGGATTGTTTGATATAGTGAGCCAGAGTTTTGTGTAGAGCCTGTAATCTTACAATTAGGATCCTGACCAATCAAGCAGGTTCCATCTTCAAAAGTCACCTTAAGGCTAACATTTGATTCATCACCAGAATTTACACGTAATAAACCATCAATCATTCTTGGATAGAATGTACTATTTCCGACAGTTTTTTCCTTAATGGTTATTGGTATAAATGAATCTGTTATTCTATTTACCTTGTCAACTGTTATAGTATTGGAAAGAATTGTTTTCTGAGTAGGTCCAATGGTACTTGGTTTTATCGATGGAGTAGTTACTTGCGGTATTCCTTGTGTTGTGTTTCCTTGCGTAGTATTTCCTTGAGTTGCATTTACTTGAGGAGGTGTCACTACATTTGGTAATTGATTTACAACTTGGAATGGAGCACTAAACACACCAAAGGGAGCTTTGGCCATTACAACATAGTTTCCAAGTTTTGCATTATCAGGAATTTTATAATTATAACTAAAAGAACTTGTTTGATCAAAAGGCACCGTAGCTTTTGGTAATACATTACCTGCCTTTGATACCACTTGTCCTTCACTTATGATGGTATCATTTGCAAGACCAACAGAAATATCAACAGAGTTAATTGATATTATGAAACTTGTTCTTCCAGTAATTAAAACAGTCTGACCTGGAAGATACTTGTCATTATCAGTTGTCAACAACAATGAAAGTTTACTTGATGAAGTAGTAAACGGATCAGTTACGTTAAAGCTTGCCTGTGAGGCTACTCCAAGATAGTTTCCGTATATCTTGTATGTTCCAGTTTGAAATATTCCTGGACGCAATTCTATTGAAGTTTGAAATTGACCTCCTGGGTTTACTTGTACTGTTGCTCTGGAGGCCTCCTGTCCAGTACCAGTATATACAACAATGTTAATCAGAGTATTTTGTTCAAGTGCAGCAGCATTAACTTGCGGTATTACTTGACCAAAGACTCGCACTGTTTGAGTAGTTGTATAATCTGTCTTGTCTGTCTCTAGGAAAAATGGTGACAATTTGGTTTCTGATTGTGGATTTTTAGAAACGCCGAAGAACAAGTCAGTTTTAGCATGATTTGAGCCAATGGATATTCTATAGATTCCAAATGTGTTTGGATAATTATTTATGGTTACAACATTTTGTCTGCCAGAGTTGATTATAGTTGCAAGAGTTCCTCCAGTAGTAGAAGAATTAGGTATTGTCCAATCCCAAGAGAAGAATCCATTGGTTATTGTTAAGGGGTTTGTGATTATACTGCCATCAGGCAGTGTTAATGTAATTGTGTATGATGACGTATCTACAAAACTAGATAGTTTACCAGTCAGATGCACTGTTTCTCCAACGCCATAGACTTGTTTATCAGTACTTGCTACTACAGCTTGATTTCCTGTTACTAACGGATCATAAACTGAAAACGATGCAGTAGTTGTCAGTTTATTATATGTGGCTTTTAGAGTATACGTACCTGGTTCAAAGACACTACGGTATAATGTTTCTTGAATTTTGTAGTTACCATTGCTATCAGGATATGCGTAAAATGTCAGAGGGGTATTTACCACACCTGATCCTATTCCTCCTGAAAGATTTGGACCAGTATTAGCTTTTGATATTAAAGCTGTACCATTTCCATTCAATACTGTAATAACAAGACTAGTGGCGGTTGTGACTTGATTTGATGCAATGTTACCTGAAATAGCAACGGAGTCTCCTATTGCATAAGAGGATTGATCTGTTGTAATGGATAAAGGTCCTGAATTTGTTGCTACAAAAATACTTGGATTTTGTACTACATGAAAGTCTGCTTCTGTTTTATAGGATTTTTCAGATATTATTGCTCTGTAGCTTCCAAATCTATCTGTCACACTTGGAATTGGTAATGTATATGTAAATGTACCATCTGATGAAACATTTAATGAACTTTTTACGTCATATGTTTGTCTAACAACACCTGATGTATAGGATTGTACTATCTCGATTTGAAAGTCATTCACTCCAATCAAATTTGTACGGCCTGAAATTGTTACAGTGTCACCTAATCCATATGCTTGTTTGTCTGTAGTTACTACTATTGGAGCACTCAGAGTTGGCTGCGGTATTAGATTAAACCAAGTAGTTGTTGTAGCTGTATCATATTTTGCAACAATATCATATGTTCCATAAACAGGATTTACTGAATTTAAAACAACACCTGATGAAGTAGATGTATGATGAAAATAATTATAAGAAGTAATTCTTCCTTGCGAATCAGGATACAAGTTTCCATCGTAAACTTTGACATTATTAGGATCATATACTGTGTACGTTACAGCAGTAAGCGGAATAATTTTTGAGACGTTTCCTATAATAGTTATCGGATCTCCCAAAATGTAAGATGGTTTATCAGTGCCAAATGTAAGTTTAGTTTGTGCTTGTTGTGGTGGAGGAACATATGCTTGTGCATTTAAGACAAATTGTGTAGCTGCTGATGCATCTGAATAAATCACAGAAACATTATAGTCTCCTTCTTGAAATCCCAATAGCGGATCAGTTTTCAAATCTGTTTCAAATTGAAGGTTATTGTTAGGATATGCTGTAATTGTTTTTTGAAATCCAGGGCCTGTAACAAGTATGCGAATTTGTTCTGGAATATAACTTAGATTTGGTATGTTAACTTGTTTTGAAACTTGACCGCTTATTTTTACTATATCACCAAAAACATAGCTTGTTTTATCAGTTGTAACTGTAATACTAAGTACGGAAGAAGTTCCAGCTGAAACTAGTTTTCCATTTGAACTACCTGTAGTTGCTATTTTGAATACCCAGTCGCTAGTAGAGTTTGTATTAAATCCATCTGCAATTCTCTGCCAAGTGTTAAAGTCATTTTTCTGATCATCTAGTGGTGGAGTTTGGTCTACGACCATACCATTTGCATCTTTTAGTTGAATAACTGCACCAATATGTGGAAACCATGATGGTCCATACGTATATGTCAAAAATTGTCCGCTTTGAATATTTGTACCAGCAGAAATTGTGTATGTATTTCGTAATCCAGTTGTAGCTCCAATTGTCCAACCACCAATGTTAACTGGTTCGGATGTTGGATTATACAGCTCTACCCATTGTGATATTGATTTAGAATCATCACCTGGAGGATCTGTTTCAACTTCATTTATCACAACATGATTAGCAATAGAACTTAGTTGGCCCATTACAGGATTTACTTGAACACACAGCATGACTACTGCCAAAAATCCAATTACAAGATATAATCTAGGGTCTCTCATCTGCACTATCATTTCATCACAAATATTACAATTTTAGGTATTGATAGAGTAAAAGTTGAGCTAGTTGTTAATGCCCAATATGCACAAGCAGGCATGAATAATGTGCTGCGTTATCCATTATAAGTCGTACGTAGAACTTGTTCTATATTGAGAAGGAATTAATCTTTTGCTTCAATGAGTTAAATGTAATAGTAATAACGTATCCTAAGCTTGGTTTTTAGTATCACATTGCGGACATTTGTTGTTTACAATTCTTTGTCCACAAACTACACACATTCCTTCTCCCATAGCTTTTTGCATTTGTTTTTTTCTTCTTCCAACAAATACTCGCACCCCAAAATAAATTGCAATAGATATTATAATTGCATAAACAGGAGCGATAAATGGCAACATACCTATCATTAAAAACAAAATACCTATAATCAGAACTATCTCACGTTTTTCAAAACCCAATTATGTTAACATTTAGAAATTTTAATAAAAATCTATGCCAGGACTCAGAGTCACTGAATTTGCACTCATATTGTATCATGTCTCTAACTCCTCTTCATCGTCTGGCTTTTTTAGAATGGTAAAAGTAAGATAAGAACTAATTGAAGAAAAATGTAATTTCCATCTCACAATCATTGTAAAAATTATCTTTACTCATATAATTGTCATAATTTGTGCTCTTTTTACTATCTTTCTGTTACTCTTCATCCTTTTGTAGAATTTCGCCTAGTTTTATCCAATGGGAAAACGAAAATTCACCATTGATCTTGGCAATGAAAAGATAGAGGTAGAAGGACATATGCACAAAAATGTAGCCATCAAATATCTCATGAAAAGACGCAGGTCACTTATTATGACTCGCGACAAGGAGAAAGTTGAACGACTGTATGAGAGCGTCCCAAAGATAATATCCATAATAGGAGGACATTTAACAAAATCCTACCAAGTAAACTGGGAAAGAGAGGGCACAACAGAATTTGAGGGCTCTAGATTTGTCTTTACGTTAACTGAGATTCCAGACCAAAGGATAATAGCGTAAAACTAACTGAGTTTTTGATAATGTCCTAACTGTTGATTCTGTCTAAATTTGTAAATTCAGATTATACCAACTTCATGCATAGTAATCAGACCGTTATCGCCAACTATTTCTTTTATCTCTGGCAGTATCTTTTCAAGTTTCGATAACTCGTCAATTACTTCGATAACAAGTGGCATGTTAACTGATATTCCTTCTACACGTATGTTAGATTCTCCTCGTTTTCCATATCCACCTGTACCAGTCCAGATTGTAGCACCAGAAATTTTCCTCTTTTTCAAAATGTCAAGTATTAGTATATGAACACGTTTTCCCTTCACAGTGTCATTTTTTTTAATTCTGATAACAAATGACCACATTTTTATGATTCTCATTTTATCTTAATGCTCCAACTATTACACTTAAAAAAGCTCTACCTCCAAATATAGAACCTAATGACAAACCTACATTTGTGATTATATTAATTGCCATTAAAGAATATTGTTTATTATCAATCAAGTCAGATGTTTCCAACGCAAATGAGGACATTGTAGTTAGTCCGCCACAGAACCCTATTGCAACTAGCAACATATACTTGTCATCAAGATTCCATTGTTGTGAAAGAACTGCGAAGCCTCCAAGAATAAAACTTCCCACTATATTCACGATTAATACGTTTACAGGCAATACCCCAAGAAATAATGGAGATTTTGTTATCCCATATCGTAGAAAAGTTCCAGCCAATCCACCTATTGCTAGAAACATTATTTCAATTCCCTTCATATAGAATCACTTTTCTGGTGAAATTGATTTTCTTTTTGATTTTTGTTTGTCATTTGTCTACCTGTTTAATTTTCATTAGGTAGACATTATCAGCATCTTCTGATGCGGTTTAGGATTTCCCAAGGCTAATGTCATAGCCTGCAATCACATAATTTTATCATATTTTTAAGCCTTTGTTACAAGTTTCATTATTATTTTGGTTACAATGTGAACAAATCAAACCTAAGATGTATTGAATACAAAATAATGGGATCGGCCGGATTTGAACCGACGACCTCAGGTACCCAAAACCCGAATCATACCATGCTAGACCACGATCCCGATGTAAATGCAGCTTGGAGCTCCCCAATTTAAGCTTCACAGATGATGATTTTAAATAACATACAAAATCAAGACTATTTTATGCAAATCCAAGATTACATCAGTGCTGGAAAGATTGCATCGCAAGTAAGAGAAAATGCAAGAAAAAAAGATCATGTCGGGTCTACGTTATTTGAGATTTGCGAGTCAATAGAAAAAGAAATTATTCAAAAGGGTGGCAAGTGTGCCTTTCCAGTTAATACCAGTCTAAATGAGATAGCAGCTCACTATACCGCAGAGCCAAATGACCAGAGAGCAATCAGTGAAACAGATTTGTTAAAAATTGATCTTGGAGTACAGATTAACGGATACATAGCAGATACTGCAGTAACTGTATGCTATGATCCCAAGTTTGATTTTCTAATACAAGCAGCAGAAGCTGCACTAAAGGATGCAATATCAATCATAAAAACAGGTACAAAATCAAGCGATGTTGGAAAAACAATAGAAAACACAGTAAAACAGATGGGCTGTCAACCAATAGCAAATCTCAGCGGTCATTCCTTAGAACAATACACTATTCATGCTGGAAAATCAATACCAAATATTTGGTCCATAGGATCTTTTTCGTTTTCGCCTACCGAAGCTTACGCGTGTGAGCCATTTGTTACAACAAAAGAAGGGTTAGGATTTGTACGCGAGGGTAAAACAAGAAACATCTTTTCACTTATCACTAGAAAAAGAACAAAGGATGCAGAAGCTGATAAGCTTGCTGATCACATATGGGAAAAATTTAACATGTTGCCATTTGCATTAAGATGGCTTATTCCAACTTGGGAAGAGAAAAATGCTAGAATTTTGTTAGAGAAACTTGTTAAAAACAAGGTAGTAAGATCATATCCTGTATTAACTGAGGCAAATGGTGAAAGAGTAGCACAGGCAGAGCACACATTCATACCTCAAGAAAATGGAATAACAGTTACTACACTCTAGGCACTAACTTCGCCAAAAATTTTGGTAATTGACATCTGACCTTTACATGATGAACATGTATCAGTTTTTTTAAATACGTAATCACCATCTCTGAATTTTCGTTTTAAAATTGTGTTACATGAATTGCATTGCTCTATAGTATATGGTGCAATGATCTCTTCTTTTTTTCTTTTAAATTTCATTGCGAAACTCCAAGAGTGTTTCCCACTCCAATTACTAGGACAGATTGACCTGGTTTTGCATTATCTTTAATCATTTCATGTATTTGTGACGTTACCTTTTCTGCAGAGTCCGCAATTTCTTTTTTCATAAGCGTGATGGCTTCTTTGATTGATTGTTTTATTACAATAGCATAAATAGGAATTTTGTATTTTGTTGCAACCTCTTCAATTTGATATCTATCAGTACCAATTCCCCCAATTGCCGCACCAAATCCTTGTGTTACAGTACCAGAATCTTCTCCTTCTAGTTTTAATGCTGCATCAACCATTACTATTACATCAGGTTTACTTTCAGATATAATTCTCTCTAATGCATCACCTGGTCTTCCAACTGTTGCAGATGGTCCTTCGGCCTTCATCAGATAGAGTTTTCTTCCCTCGAATTCTTTTTCGCTCCACACTGTTTCAAATGCAGCAGTTTTCTTTTCTGTTCCAATCATCATCTTTCCAACAATCATTGGTCCTATCCCATCACCTATTGGTTGACCTTGTTTAAAGGCAGAAACAGCACCCTTTAGCGCCTCTGCTTCTTCCATGATAAATGGCATCATCATTTGTAATGGCAAAATGAGCGGAAAATTATTTTGTTTTTTTGCTGTAAGATAAAGGTGTCTTACCATTTTGTAAAACAAGTGCAAAGTAGTAACCGCTTCCAGAATGTTTTCTATTTTACTTGCGTCCATCGAGTTCATTTCTGATGAAATTGTTTTTACTTGCAATCTAGTATAATCCTCACGTGAACGCATGATGTGTCTGATTTTCTGAATAATTCCATTGGGATCCATATCAACTGGCATTATTGTAAAATATTCAAGATACCTGTCGATTTTTGCAGATGGATCTGTTGTTGGTTTTATTGTAGTTTTTATGTAATCTAGTAATTCTTTTCTTGTATCTTCTTTGAACGTCTTTAGTTTTTCAAGCGATTTGTTGATTTCAGATGATGTTATTTGTAACTGAATCCTTTGACCATAAAACATGAAGATTACTATCGGTACAATCCACACAAGCAACATCAGAGGATTAGAATTATCATTAAAGTTGAGGAGTTTGTCTACGTTAATTCCTAGAAAATCCAATGATAGAAAAGCTTGTTTTTACCAAATTAAATCTTTGTTAAAAACCATGATCATTTTTAACTTATAAAAACAATGAATTATAATGAAAGCGGAAAATATAGGTGCTGAAATTCAGCGAATTGTACAATGCAGGGTACTTTGGGATAAACATAGTCGTGATTTTTATTCTGTTGACGCCAGCTCATATATTGTAAAACCACTGGTCATTGTTTTCCCAAGAAATGAAAATGATATTATTAAGATTCTAGGATTTGCCTCAAAAAAGAACATTCCAGTCACACCTCGTGGTGCTGGAACAGGTCTTGTCGGAAGTGCACTAGGCAAGGGAATAATTCTTGATTTGAAATATTTTGATAAAATCAAAACATATCCAAATTATGTGCATGTGGGTTCAGGTCTCCTTAAGGGAACTCTTGATAAAAATTTAGAAAAAAATAACAAGTTTTTTGGGCCGGATCCGTCAGTTGGTCCATACTGTACAATTGGTGGGATGATTGCCACAAACGCAAGTGGTATTCATTCACTCAAGTATGGTAGTGTTATAGACAACTTGATTGGAGTAAGGATAATAACTTCAAATGGCAAAGCAATTAATTTTCCATCAAAATCACGGTTTGGTAACAAGATACTAAAAATTATAAATCACAATATTCAAAAAAAATTTCCTCGTGTATCAAAAAATTCTTGTGGTTATAGACTAGACAAAATCACAAAAAAAACAGACTTGCAAAAAATCGTTGCAGGTTCTGAAGGTACTTTGTGCATTATCATTTCTGCAAAGATAAAGATTTTACCACTACCAAAAAAGAAAATTCTAATCATATTATCATATAGAAATTTAGAACAAGCTGTAATTGATTCTGCAAAAATAGTAAAACTTGCACCTTCTGCACTGGAGTTAATAGATAAGAAAATAATTAAACACATTAAATTTGATTTTCCTATAGATACAGGATGTCTGTTATTTGTAGAGTTTGACAGTAACATTGAGAAAAGCAAGGCTAATCTTGGAGAGATAATCAAATCTGAAAGAATCATCAAAATTTTGACAAAAAAAGACGAAGTAAAAAAGTGGTGGAGTCTTAGAAATTCAGCACTAGGATTAAGTCTGAGAGGGATTACTCCAGATCAAAGTTTACCAACGTTAATTGAGGATGCTACAGTTTCTGTTGAGAAACTTGTTGTGCTTGTTGATATAATCAAAAAGATTTCAGAAAAATACAAGTTAGACATAATCACATACGGTCATGCTGGAAACGGCAACCTGCATATTAGACCTGTGATTAGAAACAAAAACAAAAAATTGATGAAAAAAATAGCTGCTGAATTTTTTTCCAAAGTAATAGCGACAGGCGGGAGCATAACAGGCGAACATGGAGATGGTCTTGCTAGATCAGAATTTGTAAAATTACAATATGGAAATTATATCTATTCTGTTTTTAAGAAAATAAAACAAGAGTTTGATCCAAAAAATATTTTAAATCCAGATAAGATAATCACCACAAAAAGCAGTATGATAAAAATTTGATTAGTGTATTATTTTATTTTTGTTCCAAGTGGTACTTCTTCATTTACTGTTAGCCAGAACGGTTTATCGTTTACATCTGCGGCCAAAAGCATTGCATTTGATTCAAATCCCGCAATCTTTCGTGGTTCTAGATTTGCAATAACAACCACCGTCTTACCAACTAGATCTTCTGGTTGATAATATTCTGCACCGCCAATTATTACTTCACGCTTTTCTTCTCCTAAATCTATGATTCCTTTAATAATCTTCGATTTTCCAAGTATTTTTTCGGTGCCAAGTATTTTGGCTATACGAATATCGAGTTTAGCAAAATCATCATATGTAATATTTGGCACACCAAGGATAATTTTATCACATTAAAATTGATTTCGAAATTATGAAACAATTTTCTAATAACCTCAAAATTAAGGATTGACCCGTTAAAAGTTCCAGTTAAACGTGAGAATAATAAGTTAATTTAATAACTATCAAAATCAAAAATAGGTAGGACGTAATATGAGTAGTGTACAAAAAGAGATTGTAACTAGACATTCAAAATCTCTTTCAGTTGTTGTACCCACTTATAATGAATCTAAAAATATTGTGGGCATACTAGATTCTTTATGTAAACATCTACCTATTGATACAGATACTGAGATCATAGTAGTTGATGACAATTCACCAGATGGTACTGGAAATATAGTTGAAGAATATGCAAAAAATTCTAAAAGGGAAAATACCCAATCTGTTCAAGTCATACATAGAAAAACTGAACGTGGATTGAGTTCTGCAATTCTTGCTGGCATCAGCTGTGCCAAAGGTGAATCAGTTGTTGTAATGGATAGCGATTTCTCACATCCTCCACAAACAATTCCAAAAATGATAGAGGAGCTTCACAAATCCGAATGCGATATAGTAGTAGCATCGAGATATGTCGATGGTGGTTCTGTAAAAGGATGGCCGTTTAAAAGAAAAATAATAAGCAAAGGAGCGACCAAAATTGCTCAACATGGATTAGGAATAAAAATCAAAGATCCAATGTCGGGTTTTTTTGCATTCAAACGCAGTATTATTAATAATATCAAGTTTGATGCCATGGGATACAAAATACTTTTAGAAATACTTGTAAAAACACGAGGAGTAAAAGTAAAAGAGATCCCATATGAATTCATTAATCGTAAAGAAGGTTCAAGCAAACTAGATACAGCTGTAACTATTGATTATGTCAAATCATTATGGAGTCTATACCGTTATGGTAAAACCATCCGTGAAAAAGAAAAAAGAATTTCTGTACGTTTTCTCTCAAAAGCTGGAAGATTCTATACAGTAGGTGCCTCAGGTTTACTGGTAAACTATTTAGTTTCATTTCTTTTTGGAGTAGTTCTATCTAACTTATGGTACATCTATGCAACCATGATAGGAATTGTATTTTCTATGACATCAAACTTTATTCTAAATAAAGTGTGGACTTTTGAGGATAGAGACTTTGATCTTAAAAAAACTCTAAAGCAATACGGATTATTTTTGGGCTTTAGTGGAATAGGTGCAATATTTCAGATTTTCATGATTTACGTTCTAGTAGAATCAAGACACTTGAATTATTCTATTGCATTGTTTGTAGCAGTAGTTATTGCATCTGTTGGAAATTTCATCTTAAACAAAAGATGGACTTTCGAAGAAAAAGTTTGGAGTTAATCCTGCAATGGTAAACAACCAAATATGCCTACATTAAAAATATCAAGTCTACTTTTTAGAAGAATTAGTCGCGTCTCAATTATTTTTCTTCTAATTCCGTTAACGCTATCTGCATTTACACATTTGTGGAATCCAGTAGGCTTCCCAGATATTTTCTATGACGAAGGAGTATACATGTACAGAGCGATGAATGTTTTAGCAGGTCTAGGACCGCAAACTAATACCTTCCATGATCATCCGTTTTTTGGACAGTTTTTCTTGGCAGGTGCATTATCTTTAACAGGTTATCCAGATTCGCTTCATCCCAAACCTGATGCGCATTCTATAGAAATGCTCTATCTAGTTCCACGAATATTGATGGGTTTACTAGCAGTATTGGATACTTTTCTGATATTCAAGATCTCAGAGCGTTGTTATTCAACAAAAGTTGCTTTTTTAGCTTCAATCTTGTTTGCTGTCATGCCAATAACTTGGCTTGTGAGAAGAATATTGTTAGATTCCATATTACTCCCATTTCTGTTGACATCCATACTTTTTGCAGTTTATACAAAAAATTCTCAACATAGTAAATTGTTTACCGTGATTTCTGGGATTTTACTTGGAATTGCTATTTTTACAAAAGAAACCGCATTTGTCATGATTCCAGTAGTGGCAATTCTGCTGTATCAGAACACAAAGAGTAGAAAAACTCTTGTGTTGTGGTTCATACCAGTAATTTTGATACCATTATTATGGCCCGCTCAGAGCATCGCCGATAATCAATTCCACAAATTCGTTGCTGATGTCTTGTTTCAAGTCCACAGGCAAAATAACAACTTTGTAAATATTGTAGGAAATTTTGCTGGTTATGATCCAGTCTTGCTAATATTAGGTATAACTGGAACTGTTTATGCTGCCATAAAAAGAGATTCCATGATTTTGTTGTGGATAATTCCATTTGTGATATTCCTTGTTTCAATAGGCTATGTCCAATATTTTTATTGGATTCTCATATTACCTGCATTTTGTATTGCGTCATCCAAATTCATAATAGACAAATTAGAGACCGTAAAGAAAAACAATCAACAAATTGTTACATTTTCCATAATAGCTAGCATATGCATTTTTGGATTTACTATGTCAACGTTATTAATTACTACAAATATTTCAGGCCAATTTGAAGCTGCAGCATACGTTATTCAAAATGTTCACAACAGTAATATTCCTAAGGATAGTAATAATACAACAATTATTTCAAGCCCAGTGTACTCGTGGTTGTTTACATATGTTTACAAAATTCCTGATGTAGACCCTGATTACAGATACATATTGTTTCATCCCCTCTATACTCAAAAGATTCTTCTAATATCAGACACTCACTTCAAAGGAAACATCAATGCTGGAAAACAACTTCAGGATGTATACAACCGTACCTTCCCAATCAAGAAGTTTTACGGTGGAGTTCTAAAATACGATATAGGGGAATATCCGTTTACCAACATGGTTCCAAATTATGAAGGAAGCGAGATAGAAATACGGGAAAACAAATAATCATGATCAATATATTATGTAAGCAAAAAAGAAAATATTTGTAAAAGTAAAATTATGTGTAATCAACAAATAAATCAGTTACCACTTTTGGTAATGAGATAGTTAAGGTTCAGTAAATGTAATTATTTTAACTGGTCTGAAATTTGTTCAAGATATGAAACCGAGAAACGTTATATGGATCTTACTTTTAATTATAGTCCTTGAAAGATAATGACACTAATCTTCAGTTAAATCTGTTTGATGCAGAACCTGGAACGGCGTCATACGAACACAAGTTAAATCTACAGAAGATTACAGAACAACTTTTAAAATTTGGGCTTAGTCCAAATCAAACAAAAATATACATCTATTTGGGAAAATACGGTCCAAAAACGGCACCACAAGTGTTCAAAGCATTACAGCTACCAAGAACTGAAACTTATTTCATTCTTAACGCATTACAAGGCAGAGGAATTGTAAATGCAGAATGTTCATCACCCACAAAATATTCTGCGCTTCCATTAGAGCAAACGTTATCAACGTTAGTAAATACAGAAAAAGAGAAATTAGATACGTTAACGCAACAAAAAAGCGATCTGGTTCAACTTTGGGATCAAGTTCCGTCATATATTATTGAGACGGACGAAACAAAAAGTGAAAAATTACAAATGGTGCAAGGAAGTGAACTTATACAAATAAAAATAAAAAACATGATTAAAAGTGCGAGAGAAGAAATTCTAATGTTTTGTAGTGAGAAAGATCTTTCTAGATTTTATCATGCTGATATCACAGATATGTTATCAGACTCACTTATCGATTTTAGGATCATTGTTTCTCCAGCGCAAAGAATTCCTTCTTTTCTGGATGGAATAAATAAAAAAGCAATTAAACTAATGCCAAGTATTAATTCTGAAAATCAATGTTTTGTGATCAAAGATCATAGCGAGGTTATAATATTTCTAAGAAATGCGGTTCATCCCTCGCACAATCCTTTTGCAGTTTGGGCGGATTCTAGATCATTTGTGGATTCTATGCATATGTTATTTGGGTATTCTTGGGAGAATGCAGAGATATGTCATTGATGCGCTATAATAAATCCAAAAATGATTCTATGTCTGATAACAAGATGAGGGGAATGTAATTTGGTTGAAAATAAAGACATTCTATCAAATAGGGAACTTCTGATGATGGCCGTAGAAGATGTGTTAAATGGAATGGGTGAGCCTACGCTTGAGATAATAAATAAGAGGCTCTTTCAAGAATACCATTGTTCGTTGTTAGACTGTGTAGAACACCCAGATTACCTCGCTAATGTCTTGAAACAAACATTTGGTCTTGCACACATTGCCATAGTACAGAAAATCAAGAAAAATATGGGCGAATTTGCATCAGAAAAACCTGTAGAAGAATTCATCAAGGTATTGTCTAGGTAAAAATTGGAAGCCAATCTGCTGAGAATAAGAATCCATAGATTCTTGATTTTTTCTCTAATTTGCATCGGTTTTACTATTCTGATAGCAAATTTTCTTGGTAAGAATATTGCGACAGCAACGTCTGACTTTCTTTATTTACCTGTATCAGGCACTCTCTTAATCCTATCAATCATCATCTCTGTCAGATTTGGTGGAAAGGGTGACCTTGGAAGATCTTATCTCTTTTTTGCCGGTTTTGCTGCTGCTTGGTTTATTGCAGAATTGTTCTGGTTTATTTCTGAGATTTTTAATAAATTAAATCCCTTCCCGTACGTAAACGACTTTCTTTATCTTCTCGGATATCCTTTTTTATTATTATTTTCAATCTATTATCTAAAGCCAGTAGAAGCAGCAATCTCAAAAAAAATGTTGGCTTGTGCATTTTTATCAACAGCCATATTTCTAGTTCCAACATTTTACACTACATATTCTTACAATCCAAATGCCAGTTGGGAGGATATGGTGTGGGCAGGAATTTATCCTATTGCAGATGCAATCGTATTATTTCCTACAGTTATAGGAATGATACTTTTCTTCAAAGGAGATGTGAGTTTGTTATGGTCCCTCATGTTTTTTGCCATCTTACTTAATGTTGTTGCTGATTCGGGTTTTCTCTTTTTGGATGTGAACAAATCATATTACTCTGGAAATCCAATAGACATTCTTTACTTGTGGTCTTATGTGTTGTTCTCGTTTGGTCTTTACAGTCACATAAAACTGTTCAAAAAACCAAAGATGAAATCTTATGATAAGTTAGATGAACTCAAATGATTCTTCATTTCATTTTTGTATTATGTTATGTAAGAAATAGAAACTAGTCTATTATTTTCTTAGCGTATTTGTGCTGGATTTGCTAGTAGATTTGGTGACAGATGTGCTAGTGCTTGGAGTAACAGGTTTGGTGACAGATGTGCTAGTGCTTGGAGTAACAGGTTTGACAGTATATGTACTAGTTGCAGATGCTAGTGAGCTTTGTGTAGGTGTATCGGTATTGTTTGCTGTGCTGATCTTGTAATAGTATGTTGTACCTGCAGATAGACCTCCATTAGTATATGATGTTGCAGCTGTTGACCCAATCATGGTAAATGGACCAGTTTGTGATGTCGCGCGGTAAATGTTGTATGTTGTTGCACCAGGTGAGGCAGTCCATGATACTCTAATCTGATTTGATGATATTGCAGTAGTTGTTACCCCTGTTGGTATAGATGGAGTAGTGTTATTGGGTGAGCTAATAGCGGATGCAAAATTACTAGTACTAGGATGATTATCACTTCCAGATGAAGCTGCACCTGTTCCAGACAGACCTACACTTGAAGTTAATGAACTCAAATGTTGGAGGGAAAATGCAAATTTGGACAAGTGCTGTGACTCTATTGTTATTTCACACTGTGATACACTAATTGATTTAGATGATGTCTCATTAACACCAAAAGTAGTCCATGAATTCGAAACCAGTGTATAAGGAATGATTATAGGACAATCTTGAGCGTCATTTAAAACAGAGCTTGAGTTAGTCTTACTTACTATTATTGTAAGAGTAGGTGGTACAGCAAGGTTAGATGCATTTGACCAATTAAATGCTGTTTGATTTTCTTCAAAAGGATGTTGTATATTGATAAAAAGTACTGGTGCACTATTAATTCCATTCGAGGTTAAGGCAAAAGGAATTGCATTTTCTACTTCAGCAACAAACCAATTTGTATTATTTACTTCTACTGGTTGTTGAACAGTAGAGGATTGTACTGTAATCTCCTTTAGACCACCAAAACTTGGAATCAATGGATCTGCCACTGGAATGATCATTTCTTGACCAGGAATTACTCCAGATATAGGAGGAGTAGCTGCGATGTAACCTGATGTTGTATTCACATGTGTTACAATGGTTGGAATTATGGCTACGACATTAGTTGAGTTAGGCAAGGAATAATTTTCGAGACCAATTGTATTTACTATTTTAGAACCACTTGTCAAAGGAGCAAAAGAGGCATTCAATAATACTGATTGTTCCGAAATTAATGACGAATTAATTGCAGAGGAATTACCTGAACCTGCTATAATTAGCTGCGGTGTCTGTTCTACATTGTTTATAATAACGCTAGAATTATCGTTATCTATGAGTTTAGCAGAAAATGACGATGATGTCCAACTATTAAATGTCTTATTGTTTAGTGATGGAGATTGGATGGACTGTGATGGAAGCTGGGTGAGATCAGTACTTGTTGGTAATACGTGAAAGTTCACGATCTTGTTCAAACTAGATGAGTGAACGTTTGTGATTGTGGATTTTAATAAAGAACGAAATCCTGGTGGAATATTCATCTGAGTTATTACATATTTACCTTTATGAACATGCGAGATTTCTATTGCGCCATTTGCCAAGCCATCTTCATCATCAGCACCTCCATCAGTAATAGTAAGGCTTCCGAAACCAGTTTTTGGATTTGGCGATATGGTATAAGTTGCACCAGAAACCGGCGAAACAGATAATGTTTTGATAGTTATTGTGATTTTTGCGTTACTAATTGATGTATCAACTACATCAACTGTTCTGATAACTTGGACTGCGTGGTTTCCTGCTGGGTCTACTGCATTATACTCTACAGAATAGGAACCTGTTACATTTGTCTTGACAGCAGATGAGTCAATTGATACTTTCAGTTTTGGATCGTTTGGATCAGATACTGTTGCACCAAGCTCTACATATTTTGAACC
>DASQHX010000002.1 GCA_035631875.1 Nitrosopumilaceae archaeon
TCTACTACATCATCAGTATCATCTGGCGAAGTTGCACCAGCATATGCAACAACCAGCTCTACAGGTTATACTGGAAACAGATACTATGCAACAAGAGCAAGATTGTCATATCACCCTCCAGATAAACAATACAAGGGTGAATCTGTGTCATCTCAAACTGTTAAAGTTGCAGAGCCGCCAAAACCAAAACGTGGTACACTGCCCGCTGGCTGGAAACCCTAAACTAATTTTTAAAAGCCTCTAGGACTTCTTGTGCATGTCCTGCAGGTTTTACTTTTTCAAAGACTCTGAAAATTTTCCCTTTTTCATTTACTAAAAAAGTTGATCTGTTTACACCCATGTATTCACGACCCATGAATTGTTTTTTGCCCCATACGCCGAATTTCTTTGCAACGTCTTTCTCCGTATCTGCAAGCAAGATAAATGGCACCTTCATTTTTTCGCCGAATTTCTTGTGAGATTCTTCGTCATCTGGACTTATTCCTAGTATATCAATATCTGCATTCTTGAATTTCTTATAGTCTTGGGCAAACTCGGCTGCCTCTGTCGTGCATCCTGGAGTAAAGTCCTTTGGATAAAAATAAACAACATATTTTTTTCCTTTTAAATCTGATTTTTTAACTAGCTTTCCAGTAGCGTCCTTTAATCTAAAATCTGGAACATCATCACCCTCTGCAAGCATAAGATACGTTTTTTCATTCCCTAATTATTTTTTCTTATTCGAATGTTTTATATGGTAATTCCAAAGGTGATTGACTGATGGTAAATCCACGTGCATGGTTTGCAGAAGCTATCGCAACGTATGCTTTGGTTTTCTTTGGGCCACTAGCTATCATACTAGCCGCGGTCGCATTTGGGACTGGTCTGTCAATTCAAGCAATAGTTATGATATCTTTGGCACATGGTGCTGCAATTGGTTTGATGGTTTATACATTTGGTCATGTTTCTGGTGCTCACATTAATCCTGCTGTGACAATTTCCATGTTGGTTACAAGAAGAATTGGAATCAAAGATGGCATTGCTTATATTATATTTCAGTTAATTGGTGCAATTACTGCTGCCGCATCACTTAAGGCAATCTTGCCAGATCTTGGTGCCAAGGTAAATTTTGGAACACAAGGTGGACCAAGTGAACTTTTAAACCATAGTGCTATCTCTGGTCTTGCCGTTGAAATTATTTTGACATTCTTCTTGGTTACTGTTATTTTCATGACTGCAGTTCACAAAAAAGCACCTGCAGGAATGTATGGTCTTGCCATTGGTGGCATGATATTTTTGATTCATCTAGTTGGTGTTCCATTGACTGGTGCATCAGTAAATCCTGCAAGAACTTTTGGTCCAGCACTTATTTCGGGATACTGGGATTATCACTGGATTTACTGGGCAGGCCCAATTATTGGTGCAATAATAGCTGGTTTGATAATGAATTATGTCTTTGTAAAAAAGGCAGAACAGCAAGCGGCATAAATTTCAAATCCTGAATTATTTGAAATGTATTATAACGGGTCAAATGAAACTTCCAATGGACCCGTTGCACAGCTTGGATAGTGCGGATGCTTGCGGAGCATCAGGTCGTGGGTTCGAGTCCCATCGGGCCCGCTTTCACTGTGAGTGCGAGTCCTGACTATTTTTGATTACAATCTTGCCATTTGGCAAAATAAAAGGACAAAATACTTGTGTTTTCAGCTGATGATGTTAAAAGTATGAAATAAAAAAATCAGATATTGATTTATGTTCTATAATGAGTGGCCGCAATTATGGCAAAACTTGGCATCTGAATTTTTTGATGCGCCACAAGAAGAACATCTGTGTGAACTAGGATTGTATAATGGTATTGTAATAGTCTCTGGCTTTGAAGTAGTTTGGTTATTTTCAACCGACGTATTTGCATATTTTTCCAACAGAAGTGAATTTGATGAAACAATTTTTGGTGGAATTGTATGCTTGGTTGGTTTTGGTGACTCGTTTCTGATCTGTGTAGTGGCAAAAACGTTTCTTTGTTGAACTTGGACTGTAGATGGCCTTTGTTGTTGAACCTGAACTGTATCTGGTCTTTGTTGATAAATCAGTGACGGGGCTGTTATTTCTATATCGTGGATTCCTTTTGTAGAATGTTCTTTTTCTTCTTGCATTTTTTCAGCTGATCCCTCCATAATCTCACTATAATAGAAGGACACTAGGTGCTCCATTGTTTTTTTCAGACTCAGATCAAGCTTCTCAGAAATCTCTTTTAGCCACATATAGTGTTCAGTGCCTATTGGTACGCTTATAGCCATGGAAGGATAATCTTTTTTGTTCGTATAAGAACTAGGGTGTATCATAGTTGTACAAACAGTCGTATATGACTAATCTAGAATAGTCTCATTCTTGGGAAACATTTTCAGAGATTGGCATTTCTGATTCTTTTTCAGTTATGTGAATTTTCAACCTTTGAGGGTAACAACTCATGATTAGTAATACATCCTCTCTAACAAAAAGCCAAGTGTGTATTCGTTGGTTACAGACTCTAACCTTGAGGTTCAGATTTGCTCAGAATTTAAAAATAAAAAAGAAAAAGCTCCTTTACACTAGTTTCGTGCAGGTGTGCATGCTTGAATCCAGTATTGCAGTACGCCTTGGTTTAGACCAGTAAACATTTTTGCATTCTCGTTGAATGTGTTTATTGCTTGCTGAGTAGCATCAATTGCAGCCAGCACTACTTTATTTTGTACTGCTTGTGCCTTGATGATTTCTTCAGTTACGTCGTTTGCCATCTTTACGATAGCTGCTGGAACACTTGTGTTTATGCCAGCTTTTGTTGCAAATTCATGATTTATGGAAATGGCTGATTCTGTTGCCTTTTGCCATGCTGCAACGTAAGAACGCTGAAGATTTGTTATTGATTGATGGTATTGTGGTATTGTTTTTTCTACCTCATCAAAAAATCTATCTGCGTTATGCTTGTATACTGAGTGGATTTCTTTTGATTCTGTATGGAACTCTTTTGGTTCCGGTGTTGATTTACTCATGTATTCCTATAGTTGGTATCAGCATATATACCTATTGGTAGTGATTGGTAATTAAAACCAACAGCCATAAGAGTTGAAACTATGCCTTTGATCCGTTTTTTGCATGAGTTACAAATGGTAGAATGCAAATCAAAAAATAATGTCTCTATGCCTATTTGTAAATGATAAACATAGAGGTAGCGATGATATTGTTTAGCCGATAAAGTTGGGCTAGAGTCTGTAATCGCTCGGGAGTAAGCTCTGACACTTGTTTCTCGGTATGATGTTAATTGATTTTAAAGATTAAATGCAAATTATTCTATCTATGAATCAATTATAATTTAACATTTTTTGATCGTCTTGCTATATTGGTTTCATAGTTCTATGAATTATCAAAAAAACCATAGAATACACTTAGATAAAAAGAAACAAAGTAAGTCGATGATGATTATTACAAACCATAAAATTCTGTTATTAATTGGGTTTTCAATTATGACTCCTGGTTTTCTTATGAATGCGTATGCCAGTGATCCAGAAAATTATAAACCGGAAATAACTTTGATTGCAGGTGTGTCAATTGATCAAATAGATTCAAATTATAAAAATCTGACAATAGACCATACTAAAGATGCTTATGTTGTTTATTTGGATGGAAACAATCTGTCTACAAAATACACATCAGGAAATTCATTGATTGGCGATTCATCATTTGAGAATATTGTGATTGAAGGAAATTGTTTGAATTCATATGATGTTCCGACTAGAACACAAACAAACGATATGTGTCAACAAGATATCTATTTTCCAGTGCAATATTGGACAGAAACACAAATTGGCAAGTTTATAATATTACAATAAGTGTGTAAGATACATCAATTTTAAAAAGGTTGAACGAATTAGAGAACTTTCTCACGTCTATATCTGTTCTTAATGTATCTGGTATGAAATTGTCCATGAGATGATATTGACTTTACTAAGTCTTCATAGATCTTTTTTGGTACACTAAAGTACTGGTAGATTCCACCATGATGAAATTCTATTTCTAATATTTGGGTTGATTCATTATAGCCAACTGATCTAAGATCACTCGATTTAATTCGTATTCTTTCCATATTTCTCAAATTTTATGAAAACTATCTTTAATAATCTAACTCGTGGAATCCAACGGTCGCGCTAAACTTTTTGGATTTTTGTTGAATTTGCTTACTATGTATTGTACTTTATCATCGCCTTCCGGTAAGGGATTGGCACAATGTCCGCATTTTGGCAAAGTAACTACTGCGTCATAATCAATCTCTCCAATGAATCTATCACACTTGGAACAACGTACTGATTTTTTATCATAAATATTCATTATACTGTCTTATACGCGCTCATCTCTAATAAACTGGCTTGATGTGTGATTTACAGTTGTGAAGAACCCATTAATTTTATAGGTATTACAGTTTCAACACAGTAATTGTCTGAAGAAAATAACGCCGATAAAAATGAAAAAGATACGGAGTATTTAGACGAAAGTTATGATGATGACACCAAAACAGATCAAGTGGAGGAAGATTAGTTAATTTTTCATTCCATTGATTGTAATGACAATCCTTGAAGAATTATTCTTGTTTTGCTTTGTCGGCGTTTGATTTTTCATTTTGAATTGCTTTTTTTGTACTTTCTAAATATGCTATGGTAGTTCCCAAGTTTCCAAATCCCATTGAATTAAGTGATTCTGATGGCACCATAATTATGGTATTACCTTGTACCTTGATTGATTCATACAACATGTTGGATTGTCTTAACGCGTATGCAACAGGATTATCAGCATATACTTTTGCTGCCTCTAGAAATTTTTGTGCAACCAGAACTTCGGACTCTCCATATGTCACTCTAGCACTTTTTTCACGTTCGGCCTGAGCTTGCATTGACATTGCAGATTCCAACTCTTGTGGTATTATGACTTGGCGAATCTCAACACCTGTTACTTCGACTCCCCAATTACTTGCCTCGCTTTCTATTGTGGTTCTAATATGGGCATTGATTTCTTCCCTTTTTGAAAGTACATCTTGGAATAATGAAGAACCTATGTTATTACGGAGCGTAGTCTGAGAAACCTGTTGGATCATATTGTTAAAGTTCTCGACATTTAATATGGCATCTTTCGCTCGTTGTTCAATTATTTTGTAACGAAGTATGGCATCGATGGTTACTGGAACATTATCTTTTGTAAGCATCCTTTCTGCTTTGAACTCGCTTACTTTTTCTCTGACATCCACTACGAGAATATTGTCTGCAAAAGGCAGTCTAGTTTGAACACCAGGACCGACCTGTTTGTGATATTTTCCCAGTCTTAGTATTATCGCTCTTTCATATTGTTTGATTATCATAAGAAATGCTGAAACAATAACTATGACCCCTGCAGCTATTGCAAGATAGATTATTGTCTCGTTTTGATAGGAAATACCAATGCCGATGCCAATGATTAGAATTAGTATTCCTATTATGACGTGAGAACCAGATCCTTTTTGATTTACAAATTTGTGTACAAAATCATATTGTTGATATCCGCTAGACAATTCTTTGTCTTGTACTCCTTTGCGCCGAGTCCAATTCTTGATTCTGCATGCTTTACCTGTCTCATCCAAGTATAAAAATCAATGATCCCCAAAACATGAAAACAAACTAGAAATCAACCATTAAATGCAACGGTATCCATATACAATATTGTTACAAAATGTTTCCTGTAATGGAATGTTAAGAAATATGGTGGTATCATGGACAAGGTGAAATTTTTTGCAATCTTTATTCCAGTATTAATTGGACTGGCATTTTTATTTAGAATATTAATTCCAATAGCAATTGCAGCGGTCGCTATTTGTATTATAACAATGGTTTTGTTTGGCAAGAAAAACGAAGCTGGCGGATTTTTTAGAACAATGAGAGCACGAGAGCCTACTAAATTTGTCTGCATAGAGTGTGGCTATTACCACAATGAAAATGCCTGCCCAAAATGTGGCTCTAAAATAAAAAAATATTATTCCAAGACATAATGAAAAGAGATATCAGTCAAGGTGGTTTTGAATATATAATGTCAGACGAGAAAAAGAAGATAAAAACAACACAAGAGGACTATGATAAGGCTCTGGCCTCAGAAGATCCAACTAAAATTACAAAAGAAGAGCAGGAAAGACTAACTCGTGAAGCAGTAAAGAAATTCAAATCTCTATCTTGATTTCATGGATTATCAATATGTTATACTAGAAATGGTTTTACTTGGAGGCATGACTGCTGCAGCAATTAATTTGTGGTTATATACACTGTTTTTCCTTTCTTCTACATCTTTCAAATCAAATCTGCACGAATCTGGGTCTTGAAAGCCTCCACTTTTTAGATAACATTATTGCAAGATTAAACAAATTCTTTTTTCTTTTTCAATCTCTAATCATATCATTATACATAACAATTGAACATTAGATCATAAAAAACGAACTTAAAATTATGCCTACATTTTAGCAATAAAATAGAGAATACAAACTAATGAAACTAGTACATTTTATCAAGACAAACTCCCGATACATACTTCCTGTTATACTATTTCTGGGGTCTTTTTTCATTTATTCGTATAATTTAGAAGGACAGCCTTGGCATGGAGATGAGGTTGTCTATCTTAGCTGGGCTGGAAATTATATCCATTTGATAATGAAGGGTGATTTTTCAAATCCATGTTTAGCATCTCTTGATAACTGTCATCTTTTGTATCATATACCTGCATATGGCCTGACCTATAGTCCACTTCGAAATCTTTTGATTGGTTTTCCAATGGATGTTAGAAACGAAGACAATGGATATTTTAACATCTGGGCCTGTTATTGGCAATGCACCACTCATACCAACCTGCCTACTATTTCAGAATTTACTGCAGGCCGCCTCCTTTCGCCACTTTTTGGATCTTTGACTATAGTAATTTCATTTTTAATTGGAAAATTCTTTTTTAACAAATATGTAGGCATAGTATTTTCGCTTCTTTTCTTATTTTATGATCTTTGGATGTGGTATAGTAGGACTGTGATGACCGAGGTTCATTATGTTTTCTTTAGCATGCTATCGTTATTGCTTTTACTTTATGCTTTCAAAACTGGACATTTAAAAATTAGATATTTAATTTTAAGTGCCATTACATTTGGTTTAGCTTTTACTTCAAAGATGTTGTCTATAGAATTCTCTGGATTATTTCTTGGCATTATTTTGTTTGGTGGTATGTTCAAAAGAGAGGCTGGTTCTACTTTTGACAAAAGACACATATCTAAAATCGGTCTGTCTGTTTTCCTCTTTGGCATGATAACAATTTTGTCATTTTTTTTAACTCTGCCAGGGTTTTACGAAAACCCGTTGCACCAAATTGCAGTGACAAAAAGCGATATGGACAATTATAATCGTGATGTTTGGTATATAGGATATCCAACCATTCATGGGATTCAGATTAAAAATATGATAACAGTTTTTCATTATGTTGTATTTCCAAGCTTCATAGAGAAGCAAATACTTGAACCAAATTCCAATCTATTTGGAAATCTTAGTCTGACTTCTCCTTTGACGTATTCAAGTGTTCCATTGAGCATCTTTTTCTTCATTGGACTTGGGTATCTCATATACAGAGTCAGAAAATTCAAAAACTATGTGCAGGATTGTATAGTTCTATTTTGGTTCATTAGTACTTTTATTTTCACACTTTTGATGGCAAAGGATTTCTCTCAAGAGAGATATTTGCTGCCTCTTTTAATTTCAATTCTTTTTATTGCCTCCTATGGATTCTGGAATTTCATCAATGGTATAACATATCACAAAACAAAAATTGCTTTTACGGTATGTTTTATATTTGCGCATTCTGCGACTGTCTTGCTGGATTGGCAAAAATTTTATTTTTCTCCAGATGCTACATGGACTAATCCACTTCTTTTTGGAACTCTACAGGGATCACTTGATAATCCATTTACATTTGTTATATCTCTAACATTTGTAGGATTCTTACTTTTTATGGTGATAATTAGATGTCGAGAAAGATTACATCATACTGTCACTTTCAGGTCTCATAATCTACTTGGAAAATAACAGAAAACTTATTCGTGATACGAACAAATGCATATAGAATAAAAAATAATACAAGATGAACTTTGTAGCAAACTTTAGAACTGATAAAAAACTAAACAATCTCATGAGCATGCGGCTATACAACATTCAACTTATGAGATATTATGAAGAAGTATTAGCACAATCTGCACGGAATTATGCTTTTACCGGTGATAAAAAATGGGAACAACGATACAGAATGCTAGAACCAAAATCAAACATATTATTAAAAAATGCTATTAAAATCGCAGACAAAAAAGATAAGAAATTCTTTTCAGCTATGGATAAAGCAAATCTTGATCTTGTGGAGATGGAAACCCATGCGCTTGAACTTGTTAACAATGGTCAGGCAAGCGAGGCAGTCAAGCTATTAGAAAGTGATGAATATGAAAGACGAAGAAAAATCTTACGAGATGGTCTTTCTGAACAAGTAGAAACAACAGAATCTAACGAACTGGATGAGTCTTCTCAGTCAACCAATATTGTAAGTGATTCTGTTAAAACTATTATAGATCTAGAGAGAGAATTATATGAAAAACTCAGAAAAGCAGATGTAATAAAAGAAGAATTCTTGGCTATGATAACTCATGAATTAAGGACACCACTTGTGCCAATAATAGGCTACGTTGATATTTTGCTCTCGCAAAAACTAGGAAAAATAAACGATACTCAAAAGGAAAAGCTTGAGATCATCAAAACCAGCACAAGATTTCTCCTAAAGATGATATCTGATCTATTGGATGCTCAAAAAATTGAACTTGGGCAGCTAGCAATGATAAAGAATCCACACTATATTTCTCAAATAATAAAAGATGTACTTGCAAGGATGCGACCTGATCTGGAAAGTCATGGCGTTATGGTAAATACAGATCTTCAAGAAAATATTTCTTGCTTATGTGATAACACCAGAATAGAACAGGTCTTAATCAACCTAATATCAAATGCTATGGATTTCTGCCCAAAAAATAACGGTAAAATTAACATCAAACTACGACTAGAGGACAATACGCATGCAAGAATTAGCATTATTGATAATGGGATTGGAATACCAAAAAGTCAACTTGATAAAATTTTTGTCAAATTCTATAAGATAGATACCTCATCCACAAGAGAACATGGTGGAACAGGACTTGGTTTGTCTGTTTGTAAAGGCATAATTGAAAATCATGGCGGTAAAATCTGGGCAGAATCAGAAGAAATCAATGGAGGCACTCAGATTCATATTTTATTACCTATTTCAACTCGCTAAATTTTAAAAATGAAAACTTTGCATCATTCTATGATTATATTTTATAGACTTAAACTATTCAAAATTTGATGTTTGGCAAAAGTGGGTTCAAAATAAGACCACGATGGTCTCAAGTTCTAACGGATTAGTATATTTGCATTCTTTGCATGTGATTTACAAAGTGTTAAAAAGTCGTCAAACTACAAACACACATGAGTAATTCTAACCATGATTCTCAAATAGAAAACATTGCATCACAAATTATTTCAGATAAAACCTCACTTGATGAGCAAAACCCAAAAAAGTTACAAAAGTATTATGATTATGTAAAAACAAATTTTAATCTCAAAAATAACGATGCAATTTTACTAGTAAATGAGGCCTTTTTGTATTTGAAACTAAAGAGTGCTGATTTTGATCCTCTGCAAGAGGGTGATAAATTCGGTGCAGGGTTTAGCTAAATTATACATTTCATAAAAAATATTTCAGAGCATTCCCTTTTATCTGGGCAATTTTTTCATCTAGTCATTGTCTGATAATTTGATAAATTCAGTAAAACAATTGATACAGCTTGGTAAAGGCGATCCAGGAAGGCTAGAATACATCCTTGATATGTTAACTACAGGTCGTATGTTACCGTTTTCTGATCAAAAATATCTGGATAATGTCATTCCGCTATATATTGGAGGTCAAGATCAAGGCTTCATACAAACAAAAAATGAGTATACTGTTGATCAACTTCAAAAAGAGATACAAAACTTAAACCAAAGACTGGTAAAACTTGAGAAAAAAGGTTTTGAAAGATACGTAGGAAAAAAAACAATCTTCTTTTTTGTTACAATTTTTGTTGGATGGCATGCATTACAAGTACATGATGTAGAATTTTTGAATATGTTTTTACCATCTAATTTGACACAATATTTGTTTCCTTTAAACTTACTTGATAATTTTTTTAATTATCAAATAGTGAAGTTTGTCTTTACTGCAATGATGTATGCCTGGTTGTTCATAGGTTTCATATATCTTACCAGATTAATCAAATCACGTAAAATTCCTAGCCATTATTAGACATTTAACAATGTCTGTTTTTTGATTATTCTAAGAATCTTTTTAAATTTAGAAACTCACTTGATGAAATTTCACCTTTGGCTAACCTCTCTTGTAGTATTCTAAGACTACGAAGATTTGTTTGAATCTTTTCATCTGTAGGTTTGGAATATATGTCAACTTCTTTCTCTTTATCAGATACTTCTGTAACTAGTTTAGCTGCAATTTTCTTTGGAATCTTTTTTACTACAAATCCAAACAATACAAAACCAATTCCAGCTACTGCCATTCCTATTACAGAATATTGTATAATGGGAATAACTGCACTCATAGACGGATATCCCATCTGGTGTAGTATTGATGTATTAATAGTGCCGCCGTTTGACATTGAACGAAAAAAAGAGTGTACTGCCAGAGATAAAAAATGAGGTGAATAAAGATATGCTGGAATTGAAATTATCATAAGTAATAAACCGATAATTATAGGTACAACTCTCATTACATATCAAATAAAACAGAATCTAATATTCACTTGTTTGTATCAAAGACTGACACTATGTCATATAGATGGGCCAAGTATCATTATGAAAATATCACAAGGCATCATACCATAATACATAGTTTACAAATTACTTTAAACATGAATTATACCACTATTTGCCAGATATTGTATTCCTTTGACAAAATCATTATCTGATATCTGACCATTTGCCCACAAACCTGCACTTGTTTTAACCCAGCTAGGTATTTGATGTGACAAGCTAGAATCAGACTGGGTGTGTGGAATTTTCATTATTCCATTCTGTACCATGTATTGAATTCCTTTTGTGAAATCATCATCAGTTAATGAGCCTTCTGCCCACCACTTGGCATTGTTTTTTATCCAAGACGGGATTTGCAAATTAGACAGTGTTCCAGAATTTGCAAACATATTGGTATTTATCAAATCATATTTGGTTGGAAAACTAACATCAAGAATTGAAGTGACTGCATTTGCTGATTTTGGTATCAGATGAAGATACATTAGCACGCCAGTTTCTTTGTCATACCCTATCTCATTTGTGGTTATCGCAGTGTTGTTGGAAACGGAAATCACATCTCTCTTGGAACCGTTGAAATTTTGAGTTTTTTCAGAAACACCAGATATGTTTTTATCAATATTGATTGGAATTGGTGCAATGACCAGAATAGGAATACCGCTTCCATTAGTAGTCTCATTATAAAATCCAGTTTTTAGATCTAATATGTTGTTTGATTGAATTTTGGTACCATTCAAAATACTGGTTATGCTGACACTCACCTTGTCTGTACCGACATAGTCTCCAAAGGTATAGGTTTCAATAGATGGCACTTTTTCAAATTCTGTAGAATATGTTATAAAATCACCTGGATGAACGCAGATGCTTCCTGACTGGCAGTCTATGTTAGGCTGGGATAATGCAAAAGCATTTCCTGACATGTTTGTAATTCCTGCAATCATGATCAATATTATAAAAATTTTCAGATTTTTCATAATAATCGGTCTCTCAATACAGATTTAATCGCTTGTGTTGCCTTTGTTGATTCATAGATTAAATTTTTGTTCATTCCAGAAAATAAACTCAAAGATTACGTATTTGACGGTGGATATGTTTATCAGACTGCTTTATAATAATGAATCATGTCCAAAAATGAAAAGTCTACGAAAAATTGGACCAAGTTATGGAATGAATATACTACTGCATTAGAAAAATGGAGAGTATCATTTCAATCATTACAGAAAGCAAGTAACGATGTTCAGGCAAAGTACAATGAAGTTATGGAAAAAGCACTTCATGAATCAAGCCAAAACACTATGAACCAATTTCTTGATAGTTGGAAAAATACCATGAACAAATCTGGTTTAAATGCATTAAAACAATTTGGAGAAAATTGGCAAAAATCAATGGACCAGTCAGGAATGAATCAGTTAAAAACATACGGCGAGATGATGACAAAATTTGCCGAAACATGGGAAAAGATGTGGCGAAAATAAAGTAATCCTAATTGCACATTTGTAATGAAAATAAATTGGCGTGACCCTTTTCTCAGAACTCGGGAGATTACTTCCCACAGAATTAGTGCCAATGCACTTCATTCACTTTATGGCTTCTGAAGGGCCACGCACGTTCAATCCATCATTCTGCACTGAACGAGCATTACATATTATAGGAATTACAACTATTTAACATAATAGTATTATTCTTACATTCAAAAAACTATTCAGATTAGATTTTTTATTAATTATTATACAAAAATAGGAAATTTTACACTCTTTACATATGATCATTTCATTTTTTGATTATTATAATGTCTTTTGAATCAAATACATGAATTTAAAAAAGGAAATGCCATTAACAAACTGTTCATAATTGGAAAACAAAGATTTAGAAATATGTCTTGATGAATGCCTGAAAATACTAGATGATAACGTGAATATCCTTTCCAATATAGAATATGAACTAAATCAGCAAAAAGAAGACGAATTGGTTCCAGAAATGCAGCTTACTGATTTGATTGACATGAGTCACGATGTTGCCGATTCTTCTAGACTAAAAAAAGCAGAATTTAGTTTCATGCAACGATATTTTGAAAAATCAAATTCATAAAAAAGTATATTCACAAACAAAAAATAGCCCATGAATAACAGAAAGCATGACATGAAGGACATTAACGAAATTATGCCAAAGATACCTGATATGCGATGGGGGGCATTACTGAACAAATATCCTACAGATGACAAGGTAAAACAGATGAATAAAATATTTCCACACAATGGTAAATGGCATACAGTTTTTGAGGAAGATGAACAGGTATTTGTAGACGGAATCCGTATTTGGAAAAAAGACATGAATGTTTGGACATGAATGTGACTGTTTGAATTAAGTATAAATAATATAAAGAGCAACCAATGCACGAATTTTTTATACTGATACAAAGTCACATAATCAAGGAAGAAGATCACTAGATATTTTTCCAACCGATCAATTAAAATTAAATTCTATTTTCAAAAAAATATAAACAGGCAAAGTTTGGTAGTAACCAAGTTGGATGATTCAAAATCCCTTCTAGAGGAAGCCTATGATCTCTGTCAGGAGGGTGAATATACTCTAGCTCTTGAATATTATGATCTTGTTCTCTTTAAGGATCCAAAAAATATAATGGCTCTAATTGATAAAGGCGTTACACTACAAAATCTTAGGAAATACAGACAGGCAATAAAATGCTATGATGATGTATTGGAGATAGATCCAAGAAACAAAATCACACTTGTTAACAAAGGATCAGCCCTGCATAGTATAAGGAAATATCATGATGCAATTGACTGTTATGATATGGCGTTACAGATTGATTCTAAATATGCTATGGCAATTGTATACAAGGGATTGGCTCTTGGTGAACTTGGGCTGTTAAAACAAGCAATAAAGTGCTTTAATGACGCGTTAAGAATTGACAAAAAATATGATCTTGCGTTAAATAACAAGGCTATGGCACTGCAACTACTCAAAGCTAATGATAAATTAAAACCAAAGTTGCAAAAGCCATAATTACAATGTAGATCATTTTGTAGTAAGATTAAACTAGATAAAACCAAATTTGATTCACATGAAGTACTTTCTTGTTGCAATTTTATTAATTTCAATTCCAGCATGTTATGCAGCTTCAATTGCACCTGGAAGCACGATCCCCTTTTTCATAAACGACAGTAATCTGGATACTGATCATAGATCAGTTATGACTATCTCTACTTCAAGCTTGGTGGATTTTACAATTAACGGAGTGCCAATTTCAGATCCTGGTACCATGACAGAAACTGGAGTTGACTCGGGAACCTTTCAGCTTTATCTTACCATTCCATCTACAATAAATGGCAAACCTGTTAAAAACGGTGATGTTGTTGTAATGACATACCACGAGAAAGCAGATTCTTCTGGAAATCCAACTGACATTACACAATCTGTCACAATATCTGTAACTCCATCAGTATCTGCCTTTTCACCAAGTTCTTCGTCTCAAGATAGAGTTGGAATTGGGCAAATTTTTTTACTTCAACTTTATGCACCAAACTGGAATCTTGATTCTTATACCCCTGACTCTATTCCTCTGAATCTCATAGAATTTCGTGATGGTGGTTTAGTTACAACTTTGGCGGATCCAGCATTTAGTATCCCAACAGGCGATGTGAGAGAGACAGGACCTAACACAAATCTTTTTACAGCACAAGTAAAAATTCCAAGGCAAGTTGATGGAGTTCCACTGGACATTGGATCTACAATAGAACTTAGCTTTACGGACCCAACTGAGGGATCTTCACCCTCGACATCCCATATTCTGGTAACAATTGGTCATGAAAATTTGCAAAACATCACGCCATCAACAATTTCTCAACCAAGTGTTGCAACTTTGGGTTCTATAAAAGATGCTGCAAAGATGTGGTGCGGTCTACATGCTGGCAATGCTAGTTTTGTAAAAATACTCCAAATTCTATCTGACAACAACTATGTTACAGTAACAAAATCAAGTTCTTCTACACACGTTCCTTTGTGGTTTGAGAATACTTCTTGTTGGTGGTCTAATGGTCAGATATCAGACAAGGACTTTCTTTCTGGGGTACAATTCTCACTTGACAAAGGATTTCTAAAAACCTGATCTAGGTTTATACACAAATTCATCTATCTTCATTTTAACCCTTAAATAGAAAATAAAATCAGCCAAATCAATAAATGAAATTTATTGTTGTAATCACACTTTCATTACTTGCACTTTTATTGCAAACCCAATTGGCAGATGCATCAAATATAGGATTTGACAAAAAAGCATACACGTGGACAAGTCTAGTACATATCATGATTTACGCACCAGATTTTGACTCTGATCCAAACCTTGTCGACACGATAAATGTCTCTATATCAACAAATGGTCAAACCATATCTCCATACGAACTAGTAGAAACAGGAACACATACGGGAATATTTGCTGGCAATGTGACCCTTACAGGAAATCCACTTCTCAAAGGGACAGGGGGAGTAGATGGGCAAGGTACTGAACCTAGTGGCATTCAAGGTGGACACGGTCCAAATGACGGATTCCTACCATCTGAAAACAGTGACGGTGTAACAGTTTCTTTTGAGTATAATAGAGATCAAACTATAACAGGCTCTGCTCTTATACAATGGAACATCGGTCAGATAAAATGGCTCGAGCAAAATTATCAAACAAATGTACAAGGTGTATTACAAATAATAGATCCAGACATGAATCTTAATCCAAAAGCAATAGACAAATTTGAAACCAGTGTCTGGTCTGATTCTGATTCAGGTGGCACAAAAATTACAATGTCAGAGACAGGAAAAGACACAGGAATTTTTCAAGGTACTGTGTATTTTACTACTGACTCCCAGTCTTCAGGAGGAAGGCTGCACGTGACAGAAGGCGAAACAGTTACTGGTGAATATGTGGATAGGACACTTCCTTATCCACATTCTCCGTCTGATGAGATGCATCTTACTGCAACTACTACTGTTGGAAAACCAATTGCACCACTTGAGCAAGTAAATTCAAGCAATCCAAGAATTGTGGATTCTTTGGGAAATGCTATAACAGCAGCCAAGGTAAACCAACAGATACTGATTGAAGCTGATCTAAAAAACATGCAACAAAGAAATCAACCGTTTGCATATCTTGTACAAGTTGAGGATTCTAATGGTGTCACATTATCTTTATCTTGGATTACAGGTACACTTACTGGAAATCAATTTCTAAATCTGGCAGAATCATGGGTGCCCTCATCTTCTGATAAATATACTGCACAAATCTTTGTCTGGCAGAGCTTATCTGAACCAAATGCGTTGTCTCCTCCTCTCTCAACTACCATAATGGTATCTTAGGTGTGATTTAACAAGGAAAAGTTAACTCTTTCCACAAAAGATAATGTGATTTTTTTATATTCTATACTTTTTAATTTATTTTTTAGATCTAGATTTGATTTCTGATTGAAGAGACAATGTATTTGATATTTTCAATATTATATAAATAAGCAAACACACTAGTTTGATTCTAAATTATTTTATTGCTGATTTCTTTCTAAAAACCATCATGCAAGTACCTGCAAAGATTCTGATTTATCATCAACCATAATAATTTTAAGATTTTTTGATATTAGGCTTCATTTATCTATTTAGTTCATGTTTTAGAGCTATTTCCAAATTTGGCAGAACATACTTTTATTTTCATGCTCGTAATTTATCTATGAATTTAATTCATTTCTGTAACAGAGACGGGCATTCATGATGGATGAAACTAACCAGCATCATGAGTCTGTTTATTTGGCAAACTTGTGTGATATAAGAAATCAGTTATTAAATTCCAATAATAAAGAAATAAATCTAGATAAAAGCTTTGAATGGATAAATATAAAAGAAAAATTTGTAATGCAATTAATTCTTGATGCCTTTGTCGATCCTGAAAAGAAAAAAATTCTGAATCTTACTTCGGATAAAGCACTTACGGTACCTGAGATATTGGGGATTTGTAAAATGCCTACAACCTCCGGATATAGAATAATTAATTCCTTGGAAAAGAACGGATTACTTGTCAAAAGCTATATTGATAATATGAAAAATGGAAAGAAAATAACCAAATACAGAGCAATTTTTGACAATGTACAAATCACAATTGAAAAAAATGATATTTCCATTAACGTAAAATTTGCAAAAATGTGATTTTTAATTTATTGTATTAATTTTTACATTGAATTGCAACAAATTCTTTAAAATAAGTTGATCAAATTGTTAATGAATCAAATAATCAATCTAGGTACTGATAGTAATAGATCCTGTTTTTATTCTTTTTTTCTTATGTTTGTCATATCTGCAACCATTGCATATTGTTTTATCATGAGGGATCTTTCTTTCACTTAATGCAACTAACAAAGCAAGAGCTTGATCAGATATTTCTTCAAATTCTTTTTTGCAACCGCAATGGCATGTACAATCTCTCATTCTTAATAGATAAATATTTTATAAATTAGATAAGTGCTAGTTTTCACATTTATAACATACAACATTGAAAATCGATCAAAACTTTGTTAATTATGATTTTTACTGATCAAAATTTTAGATACTAGGTTGTATGTTAGATAATAATATACTACAGTGTGTGACAGCCATATGGATATCTTGGGCAGTTTATCTAAAGTTCTAAGTACCTTGCTTAGTACCGTTGTGTGTGATTTCATCCCTGATAATATGAAAATATGACTCAATAATCTCGCCTATCATCAAAATTTCCTCAGCAGACGCCTCCCTATTATAGATCATTTTAAACGCGGTAAAGGAGCTGCCTAGAATTTGGCCTATTATGCTGCCATAGATAAAATCCAAATCATGTTCAAATTTCCAATCATTTTTTAATTTTGGATATTCTTGTTTAAGGGTTGGAATAGTCATGATTATTTCGTGTATATTATCTTCAATTCTGTGACGAAATTCTAAAGTCAGAACCACTACGATCAGTATCAGTTCATACTAATCTTAATATGTATGTGATTTCGTAATTTCATCAATGGTAAAACTTCAACATATGGGATTACTTGCAATAGCAATTTCATCAATAGTGGCATTGTCAATTACTTTGCCTGCCGCGACTGCACTAACACAACGAGACAACTTCGATGATAGCCATACAACTGCCAGATTCCTTGGCGGTCAGAAGATTTGTGGTGATCATTTGTGTAAGCATGGTGAATATGATAAACAGCTACAGCAATTAAATGATGCACAACACGCAGCTGCTAAATGCAGAGCAGCCTTGGCAGCAGGAAAAAAGTGCTAGATTACAAAATAATACTTTCCAAAATAGGTTTCTATTATTAGTTTATCAAGTATACTAGCGAAATTTAGACTTTCATTATTTTATTGTTAATCAAATATTGTACGGTGGAGTCGAAATCTTTATCTGAGATTTTTCCCTCTGCCCACCATACTGCATTTGTTTTAATCCATGAAGGTATTTGTATGAAATTCGAGTCTTGTTGAGATTGTGACATGTTTACCATTCCATATTTTGTTATGCTCTGAATTTCTGATGCAAATGTTGCATCATTAATAGAACCTTTTGACCATAATATTGCGTCATTTTTAATCTGTGACTTTATTACTGATTGTGTTTCGGATTTGCTTTTTGTATATGATGCAAACTTGTCAAGACTCGAATCTAGATTTGACAATATTGCTTGGTCTGGTATGGATGGAGCAAGCAGAGACAATATGCCAGAAGTTTGCAACACCATCTCCATATTCACTATGGTTCCACCATCTGGTGTGCCATCAAAACCCCATGTTTTTTGTAGTGTGGTGACGATTTTACTTCCTTTTAGATCTCCTGAGGTAACTTCTACCACATGACTTCCATCAGAGTTTTGTGTATACTTTGTCTGAACGTCAAAAAAAATTCCATTTGAGTCAACATTGAGTTTTGCAGTATCTATTCCTGTTAATTCTACTGATTTGATATATTGAGGAAAGATCTGTGGATAATCCTGTATGTTTGAGAGCGTCTCAAGCAATACTTGGTTTTTCACATCTACTGTCTTTTTGAGGCTTAGATCTTTTTCAGCATATGCTGATTGTGAAATAATTAAAAAAGAAAACACAAATAAAATTAAAGTAAAATAAACCCTAAAGTCGTTTAGTGCTTTAGTCAATGGGAGTAAGCAGATGATGGTACTTTGATGTAATAATCAGGCAACATTCCTTTTTCATCAAAGTTCTTTTGAATATTGGGATCTGCAAGTCCATACTGTATATTCAAATTAGTGTTTAATGCAACCAGTTCTGAGTGCCTTATTGCAGCATACTTGGTAAATTCCTGTATTGCTTCTTCCCACGTACCACCATTATCAAGAACTTTTTTCATAGCTGCATGCCCTGCATCAATTCTCTGTGATGTGAAATTAAACTCGCCCCAGAAAATATTTTGTATTTTGGTATTGTTTACTGTAGAAACGAAGCTTCTAAAAGCAACTGTTGGAGTATGTGGTAAATTATTAAGATCCATTAGTTGTTGTGCCTGTTTTTCTAGTTGTGCAACAACTAGTCTTTGCTGGTCTACTAATATTTTATTTGTCTCTGAATCTTTTTGATTTTTTTGCAAATCCGCAATCTGTTTTTTGGAATATTCTATTTCAAGCAAAATTTTTTGCGCCATTGGATTGTTTTTTAGGGCATCTCCAGTAATGGTCTGAGATTGAAATTGTGTTTGATTGCCTGTTTGGACTTGAGCCTCAGCAAACTGCTGAGTTCCATTAAATGCTGTTACAAATAATACTATACTTGATATTGCTATCAAAGACCAAATTATTTGTTTGTCACTCATCGAAAGATAATTAGCTTAAAGGTATATAACTATTGGTGTACCAATCATTTGTATCAGGTTAGATGGTATACCAATTATGAAAAAGATAGACTTTGAAAACAGCTTAGGTCTGGCCATAAAAAATGCCTCAAAATCTCTTGAGAGGACATTAGATGTTGAATTACGTGGACAATATGGACTTTCTGGTGGTCAATGGAAGGTCATACTAGTACTATCTATTCAAAATGGAATTTCACAAAAAGATCTTGCAGAAAGAATTTTTGTTGATAGTACTACACTTGTTCCAATAATTGATGGGATGGAAAAAAAGGGATTAGTTGAACGTAGAACTGATCCAAAAGATAGAAGAAATAACAATATCTTTCTAACAACAAAATCTGAATCACTTGTTGATCCTATAATAGAAATCATTCTTCACATGCGAAAGATTTTTTTTAAAAATATTTCAGAAAATGATTTAGAATTTACTAGAAATATACTAAAGAAAATAACTATAAATGCTGATTCTTATATTACTAAAAATGAAGGTATAACACAATCGCTAAAATAAAGAATACTATAACCAAAGAATAGGTTTTAAAAAGAACAAACGCATTAACAAATACATGAGTGCTAGTACTATTCGCAAAGCAAAAGAGCTTGCTAAAAACGGCGTAATGAAAATAGAAGATAACCTATATCAGGTAAGATCATCAAGTGATCCATCAAAATCATATTTTGTAACATCAGATTCATGTGACTGTCAGGGATTCAAAAACTTCTACAAATTTCATCATGGAAAGGGCATAAAGGCAAATTGCTCTCATCTTGAAGCAATAAGAATTTTCAAAGAAACAAAAGAAAACCTTAACAGTAAAAAATAGAAGATTATTGTGGAATTTTTTTGAATTCCTTTTCTTTTACGGTGATGATTCCAGTTTCCACAACTGGTCTCTCACCAAGTGCCTTTTCTATTGCCTTGTTGCTTAGTTTGAGTGCTTGCTCCATATTCATGTCTGCACTGTATTCTCTTTGAATCTCAGTTAGTGCCAAATCTGAGGATTGACCTATCGCAAATCCTGAACCTCCAAAGAATGTTCCGCTAGGATCTACTTGATACAACTGAATTCCTTTTTGATCAACGCCAGCTATTATTACTGAAGCTGCTTGTGGTCTTACTGCATAGATTGTATATCTATGTAGGAACGTTCCAAGGTGTTTTGCTAAAGAGTTTACATCAATCGAGTTTTCAAAGGTTAACCTGTGTCTTTGTGCCTCAACTCGTAACTCATCAATTAATTGCAAGATATCGCCAATATATCCAGAGCCTGTAGCACCAACATGTGAGTCAATAACAAATATTTTTTCTGATGGATCTATCAATGTACGGGTTGGTTTGATATGACTTGATATCAATGCAAATTCTTGTGTTTTGATTCCAATTGTAGTTGAACCTCTGTTTACTGCCTCTAATGCGCTGTCAACTAGAACTAGTCTTCCTTGTGGACCATAAAAGTTTGTATACCTGCCAAATCCAGCAGATGAATCTTCTGACATTTAGCTAGTTACCTCCTTTACTAACAAGTTTGGAATTGCTAATACATCAATTCCATTACCAGAGCCAGGATCACGTTCCATTGCAGCGGCCACAGCCTTACTTACTATTTCTTTTGCTTTTTCATTAGTAATGTCCTTGTTGTATACGCTTTCAAGAACCCCGTATGCTATTGGTGAACCAGAACCTGATGCTGCAAAATCCTCGTTAGTTATTGCACCGCTCATGTCAGCGACAAAGACATGTCCGCCATCTTGATCAACTCCTGCAACCAACAGCTCTACATAATATGGTTGGTAGTTTCTGAGCCCTGAATATGCCAGATTTGCAATCAATCTAGTTGATTCTTTCACATCCAATGGAAATCCTCTTCGTAATTCCATTAGATTTCTTTCTGCTTTTGCAACCTTGATCAGATATTCTGCATCTGATAGCTGTCCTGCTATCGCTATTGCCAAGGTGTCATCAATTTTTGCAATTTTTTGTGTTATCTTTGATCCAATGAAAAAGCCCTTACTTGCTCTTTTATCAGAACCAAGAACAACACCTTCTTTTGTTTTTATTCCAACTATTGTTGTCATTAATGATATGATGGTATGCTACCTATTAGTTGACCACGCATCAAAAAATCCAGTCACAGTTTAGTTTAATTTGTTATCTAGATTTGTTGAAAAACTACCGTACTGACTGCCGTATAGTTTGGATACTTCTTGAATGATTCTGTATGCACTAATCATTGCATCTGCCTTGTCTTTCTCATTTGTTGCACTTGATTCTATTGTTATGTAATTTGATGCAATTCGAAGATTTAGATCAAATGAGCCAAACTCACTTAACCATTGCAATACATGATCAGTCTGACTTTCTACCATTCCAATCCACCGTAGATTTTTGAACCATCGCCCTGCCATGTTGCTGATTATGTCACTTGGATGAACATTTGATGGAACATATGTTTGAAGAAGTGGTGTGTATGAAATTTTTAATTTTGGATCTTCTTTTGCAAGAAATGCTCCTTTTTCACTTAGCTTGTATCCTAAATGAGATTTTTCTATGAGATCTAACTCATGTAATCGTTGTAATGAACGTGATAAACTCTCTTGGTGCATGCCTAATTTTCTCATCATTCCTCTAAAGGTATAGTTTGAGTTGTTCTCACTTAGCACATCGAGAACTTTGGAATCATTTGGTCTGACATCTAACTCATCTATATGTCCATGTTCTTCCTGTGACGAATTAATTATAATGTCATCCATTGATTATCACTTGTATTTTCACTCGTAAATACATTTGTACGATTCCACTTATCATACTTGCTATACAATGTACATCTTAACAAGTATGTGTATTGATTTACCTTAACTAATGGTAAGATTATTGATAAAATTTCATGTGACCAAGTTTTATGATGATTAGTCACTTTATAGATCATCTGAAAAGAACTGGCAAAATAGTATATGAAAACGTTCATTTGTTATTGAGAGCTAAAGTAGATAATTAATGGTTGAAGCCAATCTTAGAACACATAGGTTACACGATCTTAGTCATTTTGGATTAAGAATTGTTGTAGCGTTTTTTTCATTGTTCACAGCCAAATGAAATTTGGTAGCGGATTTGGAGGATTTCTTGCAAGTATAGGTCTTCCTGCCGAAATGGGCATACTTGTAGGATTGTTGGAATTGATAGGAGGTTCTCTTGTTGTAGGAGTGCTAACAAGAATATCCAGCAGTCTTATTGCAATTGATATGCTTGGAGCAATCGTTTACGTAAAAAAAGTGCGAGCGTTTTCCGGTATGGGTGGAGTGGAGCTTGAATTATTGTCATTTATAATTTTATTAACAATAATAGTCTTAGGACCTGGTAGAGTTTCAATTTCTCACATTGTAAAAAAGATTCCAAGATTTTTACAATAAATGGTAGAGTATAATTAGAAAATTAATCAACAGGGGTGATGACTTTACCGCCCCTGTTGTGGGTATTTGGTATGCTTGTGGCTCTCCATTACTTTGGTTTTGAGCTCATTAAACCACATAGTCACATGATAAATAAGAAAGTCGTATAAATACTGCCAAACGCTTAAAAACATTATTTTGTTGTCTCAATTATTAAATTTATAAAAATCGCGATGCCTTTACCTTTAGAACTTTCTACTGAACAATTCATGAAAAGCCCTTTTAAATGGAAATATGTGATCTAAATTATGAATGATATTGTTGATAATAATTCCAAGGAAGGTCAAAAAATAGACGATCTTGCAATCAAAGCCGAAGAATATCTTGAAATCATTAGTACTGAAGATGAACGAATTAAAATCATTGGCGAAGAACTGGCAAATGATACGGGCAGAGCTATATTTGGAAAGATTTCACAAGGAATTGTGAGTCCAAATGATTTGGCAAAGGCGTTGAACATCTCACTCCCATTAATTAATTGGCACATAAACAGACTGTTAAGCGTTGGATTGGTAAGGGTAGAAAAAATAGAATTAAGCTCAAAAAATAAACAAATGAAATACTATGGCCCAGTAAAGACTGCCCTTGTAATAATTCCTCCAGAAAATTCATCAGGTAATAGTATGTCGCAACCAAAAAAAGAAACTGTACTGTTAAAGCTTAGGCAGTATCTTGCAAGCTTTGCAGCTTTTGTTGCTGGCGCATCAGGAATTTATTTTGCAGAAAAAAGTCAATCTCCAGAAATGATACAATCTACTCCTCAGATGACCACAAAAGAAATAGCTCCAAGTGAAGGATCATTACATACATCTGCACCTATGGCTCCATCTGTTGCAGCAGCTCCTACCCCCGAACCATCTGTTCTGTCTGGTGAGCTGATGATTATTTTAATTGCAGTACTTGGAGGCGCTGCTATATTTTGTGCAATGTTTTTTGGAATTAGATTATACAATAAAAAAAGGAAAATCAAAAAATTAAATTAATTTTAAATTATAAATTTCAATGATTCTATGTAAAAATAAAAAATACACATTATTTGAGATTATTTTACAATTTTTCAGTAAAAAATTAGATTAAATTCAAATTTAATCAAAGCCTATATGCACTGCATTCTATTATGATGTAATGACAACAAACAGAACAAAAATCATGCTTGCAACACTCGCTGTTATTGCAATTGTTTCAACAATAATTGTTGCTAGTATGCAGACATCACAAAATCAAGTATATGCACAACAGGTACCAATTACTCCCACAAATGAAAGGACAATCTCTGTCACTGGAACTGCAACAACTTCAATATCTCCAGACATTGTAACATTACAGTTTGGTGTTGATACTGAAGCAAAGACTGCACAAGATGCAATATCTGCAAATTCTCAAGCAATGGACTCGGTGGTTACTGCAGTTACAAGCCTTGGAATAACAAAAGATGAGATGAGTACTGCAAGTTTTAGCATCTACCCCGTGTACAACTATTCTGTACCAGACCCAATGACTGGAGTTCAGAAAACAATACTTACTGGATACAAAGCCTCAAACACTTTGTTTGTCAAAACAACCAAGCTATCTTTGACTGGAAAAATTATAGATTCAGCAGTTGGAGCAGGTGCAAATAGAGTGGACGATGTATCGTTTTCCTTATCGCCAGCAAAACAACAAAGTACACAAAATGATCTGTTAAGTAATGCAGTTGTAGATGCCAAATCAAAGGCAGAAAAAGCACTTGCACCATTAGGTGAGAAAATAACCGGAGTAAAATCAATAAGCCTTTCAGACTTTAACAACCCACCGCCACGACCAATTTACTACGCTGGAGCTATGGCTGCACCATCTGTTGCAAAAGATACACAAATTTTCTCATCAAACCAGGATGTCACTACTACTGCAGATGTGATATTTTTGATTGGAGATCAGTAGCTCCAACCCACCTTTTTTATTAATTCGGACAAGAAAGATTTACTTGATTCAATATTTGATTGTAAACTATATTGAATATTTACCAGTGCTATGAAACCCTCGGGCTAAAAGCGGGATCTTCAATGAAAGAAATCAAGCAAGCATACAGAAAACTTGCTCTTCTATACCATCCTGATAAGGACTCCTCAGATGGTAACGAAATAAGGTTTAAGCAAATTTCAGATGCTTATCAAACTTTGAGGCTACATCACAAAACAGAATTAAAAATCACAAAGTTTACAGATCTATATCCTGAAGACGCTGTGGCTTCATATGAACAAGCTGAAGCATCTATTGCAAAACAAAACTATGAGGAAGCAATTGTATTTTATGATAAAGCATTAGAACGGTTACCACTATATGAAAATGCCTGGCTCAAAAAAGGTGATACATTATCTCGCCTGAAAAGACATGGAGAGGCACTTGATTGTTATGACAAGGTTCTACAAATAAATCCAGAATCAACAGATGCCTTGAACCTAAAAGGAATATGTCTTTCTGATTTGAAAAAGTATGATAAATCTCTAGAATGTTTTGATGAGGCAACTTTGTTAAACCCAATGCATTATGCGGCATGGAACTTTATGGGCGTTTGTTTTTTCAATTTGAAGAAACTAGAGAAAGCTTTGGAATGTTTTGACAAAGCAATAAAGATCAAGCCAGATTTTGCAGTTGCTTGGTATAACAAGAGTGGAGTCTTGTTGATAATGGGTAAAAAGAAAGAAGCAGAAAAATGCTACGAGAAAGCAAAGAGTTTATGACAATAATGTTTTCATTAAGAAATTCTGTGATTTAGATTTGTGCAAACTAGTATGTTATAATCAGTTCCATGCAAATTTTGATAACTATCCAATCAGATAACATGCGTGAAGAAACCTAGTATGACATTTGGATTCAATGATCTTGATAAATTTGAATTTGAAGAGTCTGACGATCTTTATGAGTTCTTTGAGGATTAAAAATTTATTCATTCTTTTTATACAAATCTCCTTTCATACCACTCTTTCAAGAAGAGTTTCTTTACTTTCGTAATAGATGCGCACAACAGATTCAGTTTCTGATCTCAAAAGATACAAAACTCTTCCATCAGTACTTTTTTTAATTTCTTTTACAGTATATGTAAGAAAAGATTTTTTGTATGAATTAATTATACGTACATTTTCACCAATCTTGAATGTCGCCATGATAATTTTTCAAAACTACTCACGTATCTACGTATGTTTCAAATATTATTGCATATTAGGTGATTGTTTTATTGGAATTTTTTCATAAAAGTTTTTTGTCATTCCAATAAGAGGCTTATTATAACAACAAAACAAAATAGAGTATGTCAAAATCTCCAGTAGAATGTAAATGTCCTTCTTGTAAGTGTGGTACATATACATATAACGAGTCTCAAGTTTGTGCTAGTTGTGAAGACAATAAACATGCATCGGGACAAAAAAGATGGTCAACTATCGTGTTAGCAAATGTCCCGCCAACTATTACTACAGAAGAAACAATGTAAAATTTAGTAAGAATAAATTTAATCAAGTTATTCTAAAAGTTTGGTAAAAACATTGGAAGAATCTAGATTTTTAATGATTCTCTTAGTCCTTTGTATCTATTTCGTATTGTAACTTCTGTCACTCCAGCTGCCATTGCTATAACTTTCTGTGTAGTGTTTTCTCCGTTGAGAACACATGAAAGATATAATGCCGCCGCTGCTAGTCCCATAGGATCTTTTCCAGCTGTGATCTCCATCTCATGTGCATCTTTTAAAATTGTAAGAGCTCGTCGCTTTACTTTTTCACTTAGACCAGCTTCACTTGCTATTCTGGAGGTGCATATTATTGGATTTACTACTGGCATATTTAGATCAAGTTCACGCAAAAGGAGTCTGTAACATCGTGATATGTCCTTTCTTTTTACATTGATTTGATGTGACATGTCGTTTAATGTTCTTGGTGTTCCGCTTTCCCTGCATGCTACGTATAGTGCTGCTGCAAGAACACCTGGAATAGATCTTCCCCTGACAAGACCTTTGTCAAGTGCCTTTCTATAGATGTATGCTGTCTTTTCTATTACCGCATTAGAAAGTGCAAGTTTATCTTTTAGTCTATCAAGCTCACTAAATGCCTGTCTAAAGTTTCTGTCTGCAGGTTCATGTACTTGGCTTCTGCTGTCCCAAGTTCTAAGTCTCTCTATTGTACTTTTCATTGATGCAGACAACGGTTTTCCAGTTACATCCTTGTTTGCATGACCGATTATTGTTGCAAGTCCCATGTCATGCATTGCAAGTGAGGTAGGTGAGCCTGTTCTACTTCTGTCATCTGACTCATCTTTTGAAAATGAACGCCATTCAGGACCTGTTTCATCAACGCGTTCAGAAATAACAAAACCGCAACCTCCGCAAAACCTTTCGCCTGTAACGTTATCAGTTACCAAAGATTTCTTTCCACAACGTGCGCATTTACTACCAACGTTTAGAGTCTGTAAAACCATAGAATTCTAACATGTATTGATTTGATTGCTTATAAGAACTAGAGTATTTGCACTATTTTCTCTTTTTACACCTGTTTTCCCTTCTTTTTGCTGATGTACAAATATTGTTTCCATTTTTGGCAGACTGGTTTTTTATTTTAATTGTTTTTTATTAGTATTGGAGTTACAAAAAATTGAAAATAGGCATAATGATTTGGGGGGCGTTTTTAATTGTGGGAGCTATAGTAGATCAAGGTATTATGCCAAACTTGGTGTCATCTGTAAGTAATCTTCCAGAGTCTATTCAGGGAAAGGTAGTGTCTGGATTGCCTGAAAATATTCAGACAGGTTCATCCCTTGCTACGGCTTCAGCAGAGATGAATTCAGGACTTGATCAGATGCGTTCGCAGTTAACATCTTTGGAACAATATGCTCAGATGAGCTCTATAGCTATGGGATTTGTTGGAGTAGGACTTGTAACATATGGTGGATTAGCAAAGAACGCTACAAAATTTAAAACCAACGACACTCCGATAGAAATACTCAAAAAAAGACTGGCCAAAGGAGAAATAACAAAAACGGAATTTAACAATCTAAAGCAATATATTCAATAAGCAAAAATCATCAAGAAAATTTTCTTTATGGTGTTGATACTCTGTTAAAATAGGCTCGTATATGTGGCTGGAAAAAATAACAAATTATTACAATACCCATAATTAATTGAAATGAAGTTCCGATTAATTTACTAGTTGGATCAGTATTTGTATGTGAAAAGTAAATCAATCCTGTAGCAATACTTAGAAAAGTTTGAATTATTGTAATTTTCCAAGCCCATCTTTTTCCTTTAAGGACTCCAATGCCAATTATTATTCCAGCACTACCAGCTACTATGAGCCAAATAATAAAACTATAACTAAGACCACCATTCAAAATTTGAAGCAACGTGTAGATCTCATAACTTTGAGGTAATCTGTTCAAGTATATCTCTATGTACTGAGTTGTAGTTGAAAGTAACAATCCACAGAAAATTGCTATAACTCCTTCTATGATATAAAATAAACCTCTCAGAGTAACACCGAGTGGTCGTTTATAGTATGTTGTAGACAATACCAAGTCACGTTTTTTTGATTTTGGAGAAAATTTATCAAACAATTTAGTTTACCAATAATTCTTGGCGTTCTCTTAATTCAAGAATTTCATCACTCATTTCTGATATAGCTGTATCTATTTTAAAAAATTGCTCACTTGTTATATTATCAATTTCGTTTAATTTTAATCTTAATATTTCTAAACCTATCTTGATTACGCAAAGATTATACATTAAAGGGAATCTTTCATGATTTTCTTTTTTCAAAACTTCGTTAATAGTAGATTCTGAGGAAATCTTGGCATCATTTACCATATCTGACAATGCTGCTAGCATTCCAATACTCTCTTCTAACCCACCCAACTTTCTCTCATGTTTAACCGAAATATTTTCATATAAAAACTGTCCTTCCAAAGTTGGAAATGACATAAAAATGATCGCTACTTAAGTCAATCAAAAAATTATAATTATTTTTTGCTTATTCTGAAATAACTTTAAGAAATCTCTCGATCGGTTTATGTTCTGTAAATTCGGTAAGTTCTTTTTTGATCGATTCAACAATAACAGTATGTGACATGCCAAACAAATCTCTGAGCACTTTAGATAGGTATTCTGGATGTTCATAACAATCTCCTAAATAGCAACGGTGTTCTTCATGCAAGATATTGGAAACTTGATCTAGTGCACTTTTGCCAATTTTTAGTAGTGCCCTTTCAATAACAAATGCAACAAGAGCCTTTCTTGCATGATCACTATCTACATTCATTCACATACGATACTTAATATCTTATAAATAATTTGTTAACAAATCATTATTCTAATAATACTTCAAATTATGACTTGGTATTGATGTAAAACCATGTTACGGATGATTATCAAAATGGTTTGTTTATCCAAGAGATCTTGAGTGTTTTTGGGTATGGGGTCTTTCTCCAGGGAATTTTCTTCTCATGTGACCAGAAGGTCTTCCATAAAGCAGTTCCAAGAACCAAGCTTCATGTTCCATCTCTTCTCTTAGTATATCCTTTGCTACATCATAGGTAGCAAAATCTTTGTTAAATGTCATTTTACACATCTTGTTCCAATTAACTATGGCGCCCTGCTCTGCTTTTAGGCATTTTTCTAAAATTGATTTAATGTCTGTTTTGTTTGGAGGTAACTGTAAAAATTCACAACCCGACATTTTGATAAATGCCTGTGCATCATTTGGCAAACTACCCCCTAACTCGTAAATTCTTGATAAACTTGATTCAAAATGGGACAGATCCTCTAGTCTGGCATCTTCAATTACTCCTTTGATTCCCTCTCCTTCCATGCCAGTACAGTGCATTCTCAGATTTGTAAAATAATAGTACGCGGTAAATTCAACTGATGCATTGTAGACTAGTTGTTTTATTATTTCCTTGACATCAGCTCCATTTTGTTCAAGCACTTTGATGCCAATTACATCTGGATTATTTTTTGCCATGTGAATTTTTCCTTTAGATAGGCAAACAAATTACTAATCGGAATATAAAGAGATCGCCGCTAGGAAAATTATTTGGAATTATTGCATAATGTGAATTCCGATATCTGCCTGGGTTGATTCAAATCAATCCTTCTTAATTGGAAAAGCAATTAGCGACGCAATCATTGGTTATGATAATTATAAAAATCACTAATGTTTTATAATTGACTTTAGAAATAGATGACCGAGAATTTTTTATCATAAATTAATCTTAATCTTTATATTTAATTCATTAGTATACTAATGATTAGTAGACTAATTAATATGATAAAATATGACTTTGAATCAAGCGTTGGATTTATCGTAAATAATACTGCCAAAGCATTCCAGAAGGCATTAGATGATGAACTTCGAAAAAATGTAGGTGTTACTATTAGTCAGTGGCGTGTAATTAGTACACTTACAAGGCAACCAGGTATTACACAAAAAGAGATTGCTGATAAAGTTGGGATAGAAGGTTCTACACTTGTACCAATAATTGATAAAATGGAAAAAGATGGATTTGTAAAAAGAAAATTAGATAATGAAGATAGGAGAATTAACAGAGTTTACCTGACAACCAAGGCCGATGATCTCTGGAACTCTATGATCGAATGTGCTTTAAGAATAAGAAAACTTTCTACAAAAGAAATTTCAGAAGAACAGATTAAAACAACACTAGATGTTTTAAGAAAAATTTCAAAAAATCTAACAATTTATTTTGATAGTACTGATTCTAATTTAGTTACTTTCTCAAAGAAAATCAAGGTTTGAAGCGGTGTAAAATATGGTAACACCAAAAGATACAAATGACATACAATCCCCCTCAGATAAAATTCCACGATCTGCTTGGAAAACACTTGCAATACTTAGTTTGATTGCAACAATGGCAATGTATGCTGAAACAATGCTTGTTCCAGCAATTCCTGATCTCATCAAGGATTTTTCAATTTCGTATAGCACATCATCATGGATTCTTACTACATATCTTATTGCAGGTGCTATAATGACTCCTATCTCAGGGAAACTTTCAGACATTTATGGAAAAAAAAAGATCTTGTTAATAATTATGATAATTTATACCGCAGGCGTTTCTGCTGGCGGATTTACAACTAACATCTATTCCATGCTACTAGTTAGACTTGTTCAAGGAATTGGAATGTCAATGTTTCCAATAGCATTTGGAATAATAAGAGAGCAATTCCCAAGAAGCAAGATTGCCATAGGTCAAGGAATTATCACCTCAATGTTTGCTGCAGGTGCTGTAATTGGACTTGTTGCAGGTGGGCACCTTATACAAAATTACGGATGGCAGTCTACCTTTTTCTCAATTATTCCTATAGTGTTGGCACTTTTAGTAATAATTAAGAAGTTTATTCATGTGGATGAATCTCAAAACCCTAATATTACTTCGGAAAGAAAGACAAATGAAAAATTCAGAAACAAGATTGACATTCCAGGAGCAATCACACTTGCCATTTCTATTACATCATTTTTACTCACACTTACATTTGTAGAAAATGGTACTTCTAGTTCATATTTTATAACAGGTCTCCTTGGAATTGCAATTATTTCTTTGATCCTATTTGTAATGATAGAAAGAAAAGCAAGATCTCCACTAGTAGATTTCAAAGTTTTGTTACACAAAAGTATCTTTCCTGCTAATATTATGGTGATGATTGTAGGACTTTCGATGTTCATGGTCTTTCAAACAATTCCTGTACTGGTACGAAGTCCTATGCCCTTGGGGTTTGGTGAAGATCCACTAACTACTGCGAATGTTCAGTTGCCTTTTGCATTGGTATTATTGATATTTGGTCCAACATCAGGTTTTATTATTTCTAAATTAGGTTCTATAAAACCAATCATAGCAGGAAGTATTATTGGTGCCACAGGTTTTCTTTCTCTTTTTTTGTTCCACTCTACAGAATCTTTAGTTGCTGCAAATTTGGCTATCTTATCAGCAGGTCTTTCCTTAACAAATGTAGGAGCTATGAATATTGTAATGCTGGCGACACCAAAGCAATCTATTGGAGTATCACTTGGAATGTCTACATTGATTAGAATAATTGGTGCATCAATAGGGCCTGCTATTGCAGGTATGTATATGCAAACGCATCAAGTGATGTTGAGGGGTTTTACTACTCGTTTTCCATCAGCAGATTCCTATAATCTAATCTTCCTTACTGCTACGATAATCTCAGTGGTCTCAATAATACTTGCAGTGATTTTATGGAAAACAGTTCCAAGACATCATGTTCATGCTATTTAGTAGATAATAATGCCAAAATTTAGTAATGAAATACTGCATCTCCGATAGTTTTTTTCCAATCCGCACGAATGCCTGGTTTACCTTTTAATTTTTCTATATAATTAAAAGAGGATAATCCAGCTGCAGCACCATCACCGCATGCAGCTATGATTTGTTTGTATGGTACGCTAGTGGCATCTCCAGCAGCAAATATTGCAGGATGTGAAGTTTTACCTCCATCAGAAACCTCAATTTCACCTTTTGGATTAATTTTGACTAGATGTCTTACGAAATCAAGATTAATTTTTGATCCCATTTCAATAAATAGACCATCAACGTTAATTGTTTTTTCATTTCCAGAATTATCTAATATCGTAATTGATTGAAGATTGTTGTTTCCAGATAAAGATTTAATGCTGGACTGTGGAACAAGTTCTACGTTTTCTTTCTTTTCAAGAGAAGCAATCATGTCTTTATCTCCTCCCATTCCTCCACCTTTGTAAATTAGATAAATTTTTGAGGCCATCCTGGAAAGTAAAATGCCAGATTCCACAAGATATCCTCCAACTCCAACAACTGCTGTTACTCGATTCTGATAAAACGGCGCATCACATTTTGTACAATAATGCACACCTTTGTTTGCAAAAGCAGACTCGTTTTCAACTCCTAAATTATTTGGAACTTTTCCCGGTGCCAATACTATTGCCTTTGCAATATATTCAGAACGATTAGTTTTTACCTTTAAACCTGATTCGGTTTCATCTATTCTTTCAACTGTGTCATAAATCATCTCGCCATTAAATGTGAGATATTGATTTTCTAACGTCTTTGCTAATAATGGACCGCTTGACATAATTGTGCCTGGATAATTTTCAAGTTTTGGAATTAGATTTAATTGACCGCCAAGATCTTTTGATATTAGAAGACATGACGCTTTCTGTCTTGAAATAAATATTCCTGCAGATAAGCCAGCAGGTCCACCTCCAACTATGATAATCTCATACTCTTGAACCAATTTAGTTTACGGTTATAAGTGAAGTAATGTTGTTTATGCCATCAATATTATGCAAGCCTACATCTATTGCATTTTTTATTTCTTGCATATTGTTTGATTCTAATATTATCAGGACATCATAAATGCCATAGGTAGTTTTGACTGCCTTTACAGTTGGTATTTTTTTTGCTTGCTCCATTATATTTTTTTGATGCTTGTAATCCACATTTAACAAAACATATGCTTCATTCAATGGATATCTGTCACTGATATATGTTAAAAAGTTTAGGTTAATTTTTTATAGCTACTTTTAAGAGATTCTAATTCTTTTTTAGTAGTTTCATATTCATTTTTTAATCTCGTATGTGCAATTTTTATTATTTCTAGTTCTTTTTTCATAGTCTCATATCTTGCATTCATTGATGCAACAACAGTGCCTGCGGCTTCCATTATTTTCTTTCCCTCGAATTCTTTTCCAACACTTGCTAATTCTTTTTCTATGAACTCAAGTTCCTTTTTTATATGCGTGATTTCCTTTGTCTTTACTTCTTGTTGATATTGCAAAGAATTAATCTCAGATTTTCCATTTGTAATCTTTGTATTTATTTCATTAAATTCTGTTTTTGCTGATTCAATTTTATGTTGTATTTCATCTAACTCTGACACGAAGTTATTTTTTTTGGAATTTATTTTAGATAGTTCATCATTTGTAGATTCAATTTTTTCTTTAATTAATTCTACTTCTTTTTGATTATATTGTGATTTTATTGTAGCAAGATCTGATTTGGCTGATTGAATTTCTTTTAATATGGATTGGTGTTCTGATCTTAATTTCGAAATCTCAATTTTGTTTGATTCTAGTTCTTTTTTAGATTCTGATAATTTTTTTAGCTCTAAACCGTATTCAACTTTTACCTCTTCTAATTGATGAGCTGCAGTACTAATGGTAGCCAAGACATCTCGCACCTCGTTTTTTATTTGTTCTATCTCGTTTTGTGGTGGTGTTTCTTCTGGTGTTTTAATCTGTTCTTCTTCTGATCTTACCTTTTCGTGTTTTTTTGAGTGTCCAAATAGGCCCATTAATATCGACTCCTTACTTTTAGGAAGAGCATTATTTTCAACTTATTCCTTAACCAGATTTTATCTGCTTATATCAATTCTCTTATACTTGATTTCATTTTTATGGCTTTTTCTTTTTTTTCAAAAAGGTAAGATAAAAACCAACCCCTCCCAAGGCAAATCCCGCTATTATTGCCCCTAGACCTTCGATCAGATTTTGTTTAAAATATGAAGGAGCAAAAATAAAGATCAAAATTCCACCGACAATTAATGCCATGCCTCCGCTTTTTGGTCTGTTATGTTCACTGTGTGCCATTAGAGGTACTCCAAAAGAGTCTGTGCAACTTTCTTTCTACCTATGTCCATGATAAGCGGTCCTATCTTTGGACCCCGTTCTGATGCCAAGATTATCTGGTAAAGTGTTTTGAAAAAGTCCCTTGGTTGAACACCGTTGTTTTTGGCAATTTGGTAGATAGTATTTTGTAAATCTTCTGGCTCGATATGAGATGAAAGTATTGCTGTCAGCTCTTTTAAGGATTTTTTTGTGATTTCATCCATTTGTACTTCGACTTTTGTTGGTTTATCAAAATCATCAGCATATGTTCCAGCTAAATTAATAAGATTTTCAATTTCTGGATTTGATTCTTTAATTGTCCCATATTCTATTAATTTTTTAATCACAAGCTGATTTCTATTTTCTCTAAATATCTTACAAAGTTGGGTCAATAATCTATAATTAACATAAGGTGTGGGATTTTTTGGAACGTTCAAGAGATTTACATATTCGTAGAGACCTTTTGCTCTAATCATTTTTGCCTCATTATCTAGTTTTATCTTTCCAAAGTAAATGTTTTCAAGTTCATTGTATTCATCCATTAGCGATGGAATGTCTTCAAATCCTACTTCGCGAGTGCCTGTAATTCTCTTGTATAATAAAAGCAAAATGGATTTTGGTGTGCCATATTTTAGCCATGTTTGGGATGTTACCACATTACCAAGAGATTTGGAAATTTTCTTGCCACCCTTATCTAAAAACATTTCATACTTTACATGGTGAGGATGAGGGAATTGCAGTATTTCATCTGAAACCCAGTCATTTACCTTAACAGAATCCATGATGTCCTTTCCATATGCTTCAAATCTAATATCAAATGCTTGCCATCTTGCAGCAAACTCAACTTTCCATGCAAGTTTGCCCAACTCTTTTGTAATGTCAGCTACTCCTTCATGACCGCAACCTGCTAAAACTTTAGAGCCTATTGTGGTGTCACCACATCTGTATTTTATCTTTTTTTCATCTTCCAAATAATCATATGCTACTGCTGTGTATAGTCGTCCACAGTTTGAACAAATTGGAAAATATGGAAGCGATTCCTGATATTTTTCTTGTCCTACAAGCTCTGCGATTTTTACTCCAATTTTTTTGCTGTTTACCAATATTGTGTGAATCTGGTCTTTTAGTAAACCATTTTTGTAAGTGTCAACACCTCTCTGAAATTTGTATTTTATTCCAAGATTATCCAAACCATCAAGCAAAAGGCTGCTCATATGTGCACCGTAAGAGTCATGACAATCGAATGGATCCGGAATAAAAGAGACTGGCTTTGCAACATAATCCTTTAACCATTCCGGAAATCCTTCTGGAATTTTTCTTAATCCGTCAAGATCGTCTGAATATGCAATAAGCTCTGACTTGTATCCGAAATTTTCTAATGCAAGCTTTACACCATACGCTCGTACTGCGTCACCCAGACTTCCTATATGAGGAATCCCAGATGCTCCAAGTCCACTCTCAACATTTATCAAGTCAGTACTACGTCCAAGCATTTTCTCTCTTTGTAATAGCTCATCTGCAAGCTTGTCTATCCAAGTTCCTCTACCGATAATTTTTTGTTCTTCCATCATACCAATTCCTTTGACATGTAAGGGCCTAAAATCGAATATCCTAGTTTTCTATAATATTCTCTGGTGCCTACTGCACTAATCACGAGTAATCTTTTTGCATCAAATTCTTCTTTTGAGATTTTTTCAGCTTCAGTCATTAGGTTTTTACCTAATCCTAAATGTTGAACACTATCCTTGTCTCTTTCACCAAGCTTTAACGATTTGCCATAAACATGAATCTCTCTTACAATGCATGTGTTTTGTGTTACTTCTTGTCTGTGTGCCTTATTACTTGGTTTTCTAAGTCTCAAGAATCCAAATATTCTGTCTTTAGAATCATCGAAGGACAAAAATACTTCACGACCTCCAGATGATTCGTATTCTTCATTGTTTAGTTTCATATCGTTGAGATCTATGGAATTTTCTGAAAGTCCAGCTTCCCTACATCTTATACACTTACATGATATGTTTTGTTTTTTGAGATTTTGTTGTAATATTTGGCGTAGGTTACCAAGTTTTGGTCCTGCAATTATCTGATCTGATGATATTTCTCTTTGTACCCTCATTATTCTAACCCATCGTGGTATGATCTTTTTAATTTCCGTTAGTACTTTGATCATGTCTTGATCTGAATATGGAACATATGTTCCATCTTTGTAAGAATTGTAAAGACCGGTGTTTTCCAAAACGAGAGTTGGGTATATTTTTAGCATATCTGGTCTGAAGGCAGGGTCATCGAATAGCTTTTTGAAATCGTCAATGTCTTGTTGTGGAGTCATAGTAGGTAATCCTGGCATCATATGAGATACAATTTTGTATCCTGCATCCTTTGCAATTTGAAATGATTCTACTACATCGTTTAAGTCATGACCCCTGTTTATGATTTTATAAACATTCTCATGCAGACTTTGCATTCCTATCTCTATTCTTGTTATTCCATAATCAAGCATCCAATCAACATGTTCTTTTTTACAATAATCTGGTTTGGTCTCTATTGTAAAACCAACATTTCTTATTTTTGCCAGTTCATTGTTTTTCTTGGCAGATTCTAAATTTGGTGAATCAAATCCATTTAATGCATCAAAACATGATTTGATAAAGTTAATCTGATAATCTCTTGGCATAAACAGAAATGTTCCGCCCACTATGACAATTTCAAGTTTTGAGCTATCGTGACCATAAGTTAACAAATGATCAAGCTTGTCAATTATCTGTTTTTTTGGATCATAATTATTTGCTATTGCATTTTGAGTTGAAGGCTCTCTGCCGGTGTAGCTGTTTGGTGTGTTGTATTCTACTCCGCCAGGACAATAAGTGCATCTTCCATGTGGACATGCATATGGTTTTGGCATTAGTGCAATTACTGCAACTCCTGAAGCTGTTTTTACTGGTTTTCGTATCAACGCCTTTTGAAGTTTTATGAAATCATCCCCTTCTACTTCTGCAAGTATTTCATAGTTTCTTGGAATCCTTTCTAAAGAGTATTTGATACAGATTTTTTTGATCTCTCTTTTTACATCATTACTTGTTGGTTGGAGAATTGCAAGAAGATTCTTTGAGATTTCTAAGCATGCCGTCTCAAAAACTATTTCTGTTTTTTGCATCAATTTTAAGAACAAAATTGGTTATTAAATCCTAATTGTTTATGCCTTGGTATGGTTTGTTATGAGTAAAAAATTCGTATTATTCGTGTCATAAAGAAAATCACTAACTTTCTTCAAGCAATTCTAAGCGAATCTACAAAGACTCCTTTTTTTTCTACTATGCTACCAATTTGTCTGCTTTTCAAACCATGTTTTTTGAAGATATTCTCAATTAGTTCTCCTTCTTCCTCTGGAGCTATGAGACAAAACCCAATTCCCATGTTAAATGTCTTGTACATCTCTTCTTTTTCTACATCTTCGTTCTCAATTAATTGAAATATATCTGGAGGTTCTGGCATGTTGTCTATCATATATCCTGTTTTTTTCAACCTCAATAGTTTTGTAAAAGAACCTCCTGTTATGTGTGCAAGTCCATGTATGTCACAGTCTTCAAGAGCTTCAAGTACAGGTCTGACATAGATCTCAGTTGGTTCTAAAAGAACATCTCCCAACGTTCTTGATCCCTTTATTTTGTCCTTGAGAGAATATTTTGAAAGCAGTACTTTTCTCGCAAGCGAATAACCATTTGAATGTAATCCGCTACTTTTGACTCCAATAATTATGTCGCCTGGTGTTATCATGTCTCCTAAAACCATGTCGCGTTTGTCTAATATGCCTACAACCATTCCAGCAAGATCAAACATGAAATCTTTTCCTGTTATTACATCTGGCATTATTGCAGTCTCTCCTCCCACTATGGGAACTTGAGCTTTTTTTGCGCCTTTTACCAATCCTTGAACTATTTTTTTAAAAATTTCATGTTCATTTCTATTTGCTGCTATGTAATCAACAAATGATATTGGAACAGCTCCAATACAGATGATGTCATTTACATTCATCGCTATACAGTCAATTCCTATTGTATCATATTTTTTCATCATCTGAGATATGACAACTTTGGTACCTACTCCATCAGTATGTGTTGCCAAGAGTTTTCCACCAGGAATCTCTACAATTCCGGCGTAATGACCAAATCCTGATTTTATCTGAATCTTCTTTTGTAGCTTATGAGTTGATGTAATTAGTCTGCCAATTGTAGCTTGACTTTGTTTTATTTTTTTAATGTCAATACCTGCATCCTTGTAAGTAATACCCATGGTTTCAATTCTATGTGTTTGAAATAAAAGAATTTGTATCCACTATAAACAAAATATAATATATTATAGATTATACAACTACATGTAAAGATTGGTCTCTGCTTTTCTTGTCTCAGTATATTTGTCTGAGAGAGCCTTGAGATCAACACCTAACTGCTTTTCTTGCTCTCTGATCTCTTTGGTGTCTATACCTATCGATAAATCCGATTAACAGCTTCTACAAGGGTTGTAGCTGCAAGAGGATCTGGTTTTTGTGGATCTGCTTTGACAAGTAAAGCAACTCCTCGAATTTCTTGTAATATACATTCATTTAATATTGCACCGGGGATTCCAGTTACAAAACCTTGAGGAATCATGTTGATTACACTATCTGCCATTATTCTACAAATATCTTTTTCTGCTGCACAAAATGCTTTTTGATCATGTGCTTCTTTACTTGGTACTCAATCTAAAACAACTATTTCATCAGAACCGTTTTTTTTTCACTTCAGTCCAGAATTGCAGAATCAATACTGTAAAGTCTTTCAAATTGCAAAGTGATCTCGCAAATTATAGTACAAATTGTACCGCTTTTATCTGAATAAAAACGAACAGGATGGGGGTTATTTAGTTTTATTTTTTTATCTCGCATACTTTTGCTTCTAGAAAAGAATTCAAACGCATTCTTCGTGAATTCTTTCTTACTAATTACTTTTCTGTATGAAGAGATCTAACATCGTCCTACCCTTGTCTGTTATAGAATAAACCATATTTGCTCCTACAGGCATTTTTGTCACAAAACTATAATTTACACAAAGATGCAAATAATTAAGAAAAGATTTTTTCATTCGTATGTTTGATTTTATATAAAGATCAGAAAAAGTCATTGGATTACATCGTACTTGGTATAATAGCTTTAGAAGTGAGATGGTACTAAAATCACGCGCTCTTGCCTTCACTGAATCCAAGACTTGCTCATCTCGTGTAATGATAAAGTCAGAAAACTGATCTGCTACTTCTACTGGGATATACGTCATTCTTGTTCTCATATTACGGTATTGGTACGGTATCTTACCTTATTAATCTTAACTAGAAGTTTTTTTGAGCTATGTTATAGCTTTTTTTCAACAAATTCAATTTGTTTTTATTCAAGATGATGAGAATTCAAACATGCATAGTGCGTTTATACTAATGAATGCAGAACTTGGTAAGGAAAATCATATTGTAAAAGAACTACGCCAAATTCCAAATGTCAAAGAAGTTTATCCAGTTTATGGAGTATATGATGTATTGATGGAATTGGAAGCTGATTCGATGGAAGTCTTGCGTGAAACAATCACAACAAAGATTAGAAAATTAGATGGAATCAAGTCCACTTTGACTATGATAATTGTAAAAGACCAATGATCCTACTAAATAATTGTCTATAATAATTTGGAAAAGTAGAGAATAGAGATTGGCAGAAAATTTACTTTTATTGTTAGGTTGGTTAGGTGAACTAATCTTTTGCAGTTGGTTACTTTCTAGTGGGGCAGAGCATCTTGCAGAACGCTGGGGTGGAAAGTTTGTTGGTAGAACACTTCTTAGTATTGCAACAACACTTCCAGAAATTGCAATTGTAGTAACTGCTGCAAAAGATGGTTCTTATGGCATTGCACTCGGTTCCGCTCTTGGTAGTAATCTTTTCATGATGACACTTGGTCTTGCGGTAATGCTAATTATTGCAACAACAAAACTTTCCAAAGCACCGCAACGATTTATTGATGTAAAGCAATTCAAGATTGATAAAATTCTTCTGGTGATAACCTCTGTAGTTGGAGCTATATTGTTTATTGATGGGTATGATGTAACTGATGGAATAATATTTGTAGGGTTTTTTGGTGCATACTTGTATTTTGCATTCCGTGAGATGAGACAAGAGCGAAAAGATGAAGCACTAGTCTCTGAACTTCATGCAACACATGAGGCAAAAATGTCAAAAAAACACTTTGGCCGTTCAATGATTCTTTTCATAATAGGAACTGTTGGGATTTTCATTGGAGCAGCACCATTTGTACATTCTCTTGGTGGCGTTGCATTAGATAGCGGTGTTTCGGTTGTTATACTAGCAGTAATAATAAGTCCCATTGCTGGAGAGATGCCAGAAAAAATATCGATGATTTTTCTTGCACGTAAAGGTGCAAGTGGTGCGTCTATTGCAGTGGCAAATGTTTTAGGATCAAAAATTCTAAACAACACACTACTTCTCGCAGTAGCTATCTTTGCAGCTATGTCATATCGAGGATTTACAACAAAAATTCCAAACACCTCGCTTTTGGAAGATCAGATGATCCTAGTTACAGTAATCACAATCATTGCACTCATTCCTATGTTCAGAAACAAACTTGGTTTGAAAAGTGGAATAATGCTTTTAATTTTATATGGAATAGGCATTGGATTCCAATTTGTTTTATCTTCTCTTTAAATTGGAATTATCTTTACTCCTTCTACCTTGATAGATGGAGTGATGCAGGGAAGTGAACTCCACTGTAACACATTTTTTATATCATTTCCTATAGCTGAAACATTTTGTAATAATGTTGTAAGGTTATGTACTATTCTGAATGATTTGCCTGAGTTTTTAATAATTCCGTTTTCTATTATTCTGATTCCGCTTCTTGCTGTACAAGAAAAATCACCGCGCTCTGGATTTACTGGATATGTATACCAGAGTCTTCCTACAAGCAATCCTTTTTTTGTATTTTTTATTATCTCGTCTTTCGTTTCACCCCTGCCGTCTATCCTTAGGTTGTGTGGTGATGGAAAGGGTATTGGCTGTGCATTTCTGCCCATAGGCGAACCCATCCGACTTGCATTTCCTGTAGATTTCATTCCTTCTTTGAATGCATAAAACGAGTCGGAAAATGTATTTGTAAAGATACCTGATTTTATGAGGTGTCGTGGTAAAGTAGGAACTCCCTCATCATCAAAGGACTTGCTACCGATTCCTTCTGGATGATGTGGATCATCTATTAGGTTAAAATTTTCAGTGGCTATGTTTTTGCCAAGCTTATCTACAAAACAACTTCTTTTTTCTGAATATGTTTTTAGATTAAAATTTGAAGAAAAAACAAAAGCAAGCATTTCTCCAATTGCATAAGGTTCAAAAATAATACTATAAGTTTCAGATTGACAACTTTCTGGATTTATAGAGTTTATGCACATTTCTGCAGCATCCTTTCCAACTGTTTCGGAAGAAAAATTGTTAACAGTTCTAGACGAAATAGCCCCAACACCGCTTACTGGTGTGATGCCATAATCTGAATCTGCGTTAATATTTCCAGCAATGTATGTTGCCTTGTCAGTACAATTTAATCCGTTACTGTTGGCAATCTCAATATTTTCAGAGACAATATTCAAAGATCCAGAAATTGTTGTAATTTTTTGTTGTTTGGCAGCATTGATCATCTCCTGTGCAATATCAGATGCTTCTATTCCGGAGATCTCTTCAAGTTTTTTATCAAAAGTTTTTTCAACTATGGAAAATTTTGCAGCAAAAGGTAAAGACTTCCAGAAATTTTTTGGTTTGACAAGAGATGTTGATTGCAATGCCTTTTCAACTATATCGTTTTCAAAATTTGTAGTCTTGGCAGAACCAATTCTTTTTTCATGAATGATTCGTACGGCAAGTCCTCTTTCTTGGTTTTGTTTTAATTCAGCTATTTCTGAATTTGTTATTCTTATTGTTGTGATTTTCCTTTCTACAAGGAATGTTTCACACTCGTCCAACTGTAGACTTTTAGCCTTAGAGAGTACCTTCTCACAAGCTGACAACTAATTTCGCCTATTTTTGTACCTGTATTTGTCCAGCTTGATTAATTCATGATAAGAACCAAATTGTGATGTGTTTTCAACTTTATCCAAAACATCTTCTTTTTCTTTAGTTTCATACGTCTGTATTATTTTATAGGAGGTAGTTCTTTGTGCTGGAATTCTGTCAATCTGTCTTATGAAATTTCTAATCTCTTTTGGTTTAAGAAGCTGTCCGTGTTTTGCTCCTGCTGCTGTGGATATACTTTCATTTATCAACGTTCCACCAAAATCATTTGCTCCCCACATGAGCAAGAGCTGTGACATGTTTCCGCCCTCTTTAACCCAAGAAGTTTGAATGTTGTTTATGTAATTATTTAACATTATACGTGATACTGCATGCATTAATAGTACATCATTTCCATTGGCACCATTTTTTATTCCAACATGTAGATTGTTCTTGTACATTGGAGCTTCAGAATGTATGAAATTCAATGGAACAAATTCTGTAAAACCACTCGTCTCCTTTTGAATTTCGCGAATCAAACCGATATGTCTCGCTCTGTCCTCTGGTGTTTCCAAGTGACCAAACATGATAGTAGATGTTGAAGGAATCCCTAGTCTATGAGCTGTTTTAATTATCTCGATCCAGTTTTTTACGCTTATTCTTCCAGGAGAAATTCGGTCGCGAAGTTTTTGATCCAAAATCTCTGCAGCTGTTCCAGGAAGTGAATTGACACCTGCTTCTTTTAGTCGTACAAGATATTCTTTGATTGATATGTTAGATCTTGTTGCACCATACAATACTTCTTCTGGCGAAAATCCATGAATGTGAATGTCAGAGACTTCTTTTTTTATTGCCTTGCAGATATTCTCATAAGTTTCTCCATCCATGTCAGGAGGTAGACCTGCTTGTACACAAACTTCAGTTGCACCTAGAGTTCTTGCCTCTCTAGTTCGTCTTACAATTTCTTCTGTGGGTAAAAAATATCCCTCCTCTTCACGAAAATCCCTACTGAATGCACAAAATCCACATTGTTTAATGCAGACATTTGTAAAATTGATGTTTCTGTTTATGATATAAGTGACAACATCGCCAACTCTTCTTTTCCTTAACTCGTTTGCAACCATGCCAACAAGGTGAAAATTTATTCCTTTTGCATAAAACAACCTTGTTGATTCTTCTACTGAAATTTCCTTTTCAGCAAGTGCTCTATCCAAAGTTTCAACTATTAGTGGATCAGCACATCTTAACAGAGAATCAAACAGTGATGATTGAACAATCATTTTTGTTGCTCCATTTTCACAAACCCTTCAGAGTCTGTACACTCTGATATTTTAGATTTAAGATCTGGATGCACAAATGAAAAAAATTCTGGATACACTGGAAGTCTTGCTTTTAACTCAAATCCTGCTTTATGAGAATTTTTCGCAATCGTATCTATAGATGGCCACGAGAATTCAGGATTTACATAATCAGGAGTTAGTGGGGAAATTCCTCCCCAATCATTTATTCCAACAGATAGAAAACTTGCATAGGAGTCTGGAGAAAGATTTGGTGGAATCTGGATGTTCATTTCTGGCATAATTACTCTGGCAAGTGCAATTAGTGTTTTAAAATATTTTTCTTCTGGAGACGGAACATTTTTCATCATAGTATCTGATTTTGGTTGAAAGTTTTGCAAAATAATTTCTTGGATGTGACCGTATTTTTCATGAATCTCTTTTATTGCATAGATTGAATCAATTACTTCAATAGCAGTTTCACCAATTCCAATAAGAATTCCTGTCGTCATTGGGATTCCAAGTTCACCAGCATCTTTTAGTACTCGAAGTCTTGCTTTGGGATGTTTACTAGGAGCAGACTCGTGAGGCATGCCACTTTGTGATAATCGTACACTGGAATTTTCAAGCATTAGACCAAGACTTACATTAGTTTTTTTAAGTTCGTTCATTTCTGATTTTGTAAGGTTTCCGGCATTAGTGTGAGGGAAAAGTCCTTTATTAAGAGCAACTTCAGATGCATGAATCAAATACTCGACAGTACTTACAAAACCATTTTCTTTAAGCCATATTCTTGCTTCTTGGTATTTTTGTTCTGGTCTTTCTCCTGTAACAAATAATGCCTCTGTACATTTGTGAGTTTTTCCAATCTTTGCAAGGTTATGTACATCTTGTTTTGACATCATAGAACTCTTTGATTGGTTTGGTTCTGATTTGTAAGTACAATATGAACATGTGTCCCTACAGAGATTAATTAAATTGAAAAAGATTTTTCTTGAATACGTAACGTGGGTTCCTTTGTATCTGTTTCTTAAAATTTGTGATGTTTTGTAGAGTTCAAGGGGAGTATTTTGCGATTCCTCATAAATCTGGTAAGCCTCCTCCTTTGAAATTTCTTTATTATCAATAACTCTATTTAATGCGTCAGAAATTAAGGTAAGTTTGCTCAATAGTTGAATTAGCTAATGGCAGTGGTATTTATTCTTGTACTAGTGTTGATTTTGATTGGGTCTTTCTTCTAGAATCAAATCAAAATTGCTTGTATGACCGTTGCGAAGGATCTTTAAAGTTATTTTATCCCCAACTGATTTTTCTTCTTGTAGATAATTCAGAATGTCTTCAAGTTTTCGTACTTGATTGTTATCAATACCTAAGATGATGTCGCCACCTATTTTGTATTTTGTACCATCAACAGTAGTTGTATTGGTGTAACCGTGAAGACCTGCTTTTCCTGCTGGACTTTCCATTACAACATTTTGAATCATAAATCCGCTTGATACCTGTAATCTGAGAGCACTGGCCAAATCTGGGTCAATACTAATACCAGATATTCCAATCCATGGGTGCTTGAAATGTCCATTTTGTATAAGGGCCGGAACGATTTTTTTAATTATATTTGAGGGAATTGCAAATCCTATGCCGGAAAACTCACCAGTACCAGATTGTATGGCAGTGTTGATTCCTATCACTCGTCCTTGCATGTCAAGTAATGGTCCGCCAGAGTTTCCGGGATTTATTGCAGTATCTGTCTGAATTACATCTGGTATTGAAAATAAAGCAGTATCTGGAGTCTCCAATAGTCTTCCTACCTGACTAACTATTCCCGATGTAATTGAACCACTAAGACCAAAAGGACTTCCTATTGCTGCTACTGGTTCTCCAATACGTAATTTTGATGAATCTCCTAGAGTCAGTGGATGTAGAATTGATTGATCTGCATTTACCTTGATGACAGCCAAGTCCGCAAAGGGATCTGTACCTACAATTGTTGCTGTGTATGATTCTCCTTCATGAAATGTTACTGTAATTTTTGTGGCATTTTTAACAACATGGTTATTTGTTATAATGTGACCATTTAGATCATATACAATTCCTGATCCAAGATCACGACCCCCTGATGTATCGTTTGACGTGCGAACAATTACTTGTACTACACCATCATCAGATTTTGCAAAAAGATCAGCAAGAGACATTTCAGAATTTTTAGATAAAATCTGATCAAAATAATTTGTGTTCATAGAACCATTCATAAGATCAGTTTTTTGTGGCGAAATAAAAAAAACAAAGACCAATGATATTACAATTACACCATAAATGCAGCCCAAAATGGCAGTTGTCTTATCCAAGGACTCAAAGTATAGACGGTTCATCTATAATCCTTCCTCTATAAGTTTATTGAATTTTGAATTTGATCTACCATTGAATACGTTCTTCCTCTCCACATTACTGCAGTGCTACTCTTTGCTTGTAAAATTCCAGCTGCAAAACCTATGACAATGATGAAACTGCCTATAGGACCAAGTACTGCATGCCTGAGACCAAGTGATAGCCCTTTTTTCACCTCTATAATTGCTGCAACATAAAGAAGCGAAACCGTAATAATTGAGACTACAAAAAGCACTGAAAATGATTCGGACAAATTTGCAAAGATTACAGAATATGCCAAAATAGGAAATGGCATGAAGAGCAAAAACAAAACTGCAACAAAAATTCCTACTGCGATGTTTTTATTTTGAAGATAAAGTGGGATCATGAGGCGTTTTAAAGCGTGCCAAAGTGTTGACCAATCTCGTGCCCAAACTGCCTCTATAAGATGTTCACCACGAACCATCTTCATCTTATGACCTGATTCCTTTACCTTTTTTCCAAGAGCGCCGTCCTCTACAATTTCTCCTTTTACTCCTTCATGGGTTCCAACACTTTCGTAGGTTTTTCTTTTGATAATGAAAAAACTTCCAAAAAAATAACCTGTTTTTTTTGATGGATCGTTTACACGAATAGCTGAAAATCTGGTATGCAAAAAGGTTGAAAGCATTGGTAGTGTAATTTTGGTCCACTTGTCAAGACAGATCATTTTTGGAATGACAGTGAGCGCATCAAGGTTATCACTTAGAAGATGTGAAACTGATAATGAAATAATGTCTTTTGAATGTTTAGTATCGGCATCAGTAAATAACAAAAGTTCACCTGTGGATTTTTTAAAACCTTCAAAGCAAGCCCAATTTTTCCCCATCCAATTTTCTGGTTTTGGTTCTGCCAATACATAAATAATCTTGGAGTTTTTTTCTGCCATTTTTTTAATTATTTCTGCAGTTCTATCCTCTGATCTATCGTCAATTACTATTATCTCATAATTCTCATAGTCTTGGTCTAAAAGCGAAGCAAGGCATTTTTCAATAAACCCTTCCTCGTTTCTTGCTGGTAAAATAACTGATACCTTTGGTTTTGAATGCGGTTTTACTTCAAACTTGTCTAAAAAAGGTGAATCTCTAAATGAAATCCACATTGATTTTATCAATAGAATCCAAGTAATGGCAACTCCAACTAAAATGGCAGCTAGAATATAATTAAAAACATCCAAGATAATTTCCATGAAATTACTTCTCTGCTTCTTGTTTTATGCTTTGTAGTGCCTGTTCAGTTCCACTCTGGATGTGTTTTTTTACCATACCTGTAAATATGCCCATCATTCCTGAGAGTTTCATATCCCAAATTGCTTCTAGGTGGATTGCTCCATCTTTTGGTGTGAGAATTATTGTCTTAGTTCCATTTATGATTCCCTTAGTAAACTCGGCTTGAATTTTTTCTTTAGGAAATAGGGTTACAATTTGCATACATTTGGAATCTTTGAAGGCAATTGTAACCTCACGTGTGATAATATTATCTTGTTTTGATATGTTTCTTACTTCCTTTGTACCTTTCCAGAATTTAGGCTCTGCATCAAGATCTGATACGATATTCCAAATTTTTTCAAGTGATGCGTTTACGTCTATGGAACTTTGTATTTGAACCATATTGTATTTTTTGACAGTCTACATATTAGTCTTGATTTACAAAAAGATTCTGCACAGAAAACAATTGATATTTTCTAATACATTATAATTTCATGAGAGATGTAGTATCAAAAAAACACCAGCAGAACAAGCTGGAATTACGCTAAATTTAGGTGAGAATAAATTAAGAGTTTGATCAAAATGGTATCCAGATCATAAAATTAGTATGTGATAAGTACGAGATAAAGTCCTAAACAGTCTGTATCTACACAATCAGCTAAATGGTTGTAACTCTAGCTAAACAGTACATATCAAACCAGTTCTTCAAAGTAAAGATGCAATGAAATTACTAGTACATATCATGTTGGAAAATGATTAATCTAATGTTTGATAATAACGAAGAGGTAAAAAAAGTATTGGTAACTCTATCCGTAGAGAAAGCACTACTTGATATTGGAAAGTCTACCTATGACAATGTGTTAGAGATCCTAAATACAGAATATCACTGTTATCTGCCAGATTGTTATGAACATCCTGAATACTTGAATAAAATACTCTCAGAATTATACGATAATATTGGCATAGTAGAATCAATCACAAAACAATTAGAGGAATTCAACTATCATGAACCAATAAACAAATTTTTGAAAGTAATATGCAATTATACCACAAAACTGAACACCGGCAATTTCAAGTTGTCAAACCCATAGTTCTGAACAAATGTAGTTTTCAAAATATTCATTAGTTAAACCATAAATTCCAAAAACTTCTTGATGTATTAAACAGTAAGTTGTAGTGATACAACATACGTGTTATTATTGCCATAGGCTTGAGTCTCATTGGACCCAACAAAGTACAATATAGTCAGGGTATTGCCGTGGGATATTTCATAAATGAAAGATCAGCTTTTTATCACTGTTTTTTTATCATATAGATCCCAATTTGAATAAAATATTGTATAATCTTATAGCTGTAACCTTATTTCCAAATATGCCCATAATTAATCAAATTAATGCTAATGTCTTGTGTCGTGGCGATGGTTTTGGTTAAAAATTCTGATCAACGAACAACTCTTCCCACATTTTGTTTTTCTGATAATGTTCTAAAAATAATTCTGTCACAAAGATTTCAATTAGAATACAAAGCTATGTTTAATATTTTCATAACTTTAGAATTCTCTAAGAAAATTATAATGCGAGTTCTGATCTAGACAATGTACAAAAAAATCCCGGTTCTCATTTTTATCTTCATTATTATATTTAGCAGTGTAGCTGGATCTAATTATGCTAGTGGTATAGTTGACAAAACGCCTCCCGTGATAACTCTAAAAGGTGCCAACCCGCAAACAATCGAAGTTGGTTCAAAATATGTAGAGCTTGGTGCAACAG
>DASQHX010000003.1 GCA_035631875.1 Nitrosopumilaceae archaeon
CATGTACTAGCGATGATCGTCATGTATAGTCGTGTAATATTATGACTGAATATGCTGGTGTGCAGACGCCAGTTGGAGGATGGCTAGGCTTGAGAAGAGATGAAGGACGTGGCAAGCTGCGATAAGCTTAGGGTAGGTGCAAGTGACCGATGATCCTGAGATGTCCGAATTGGAATCCTATGTGTTAAACATACTCAGCTACAATGGTAGTTGAGATCGAACCAGCGGAAGTGAAGCATCTGAGTACGCTGTGGAAAAAAAATCAATTGAGATTTCCCAAGTAGTGGCGAACGAAAAGGAATCAGCCCAAACTGAATCTGTTATGGCAACATAATAGAGATGTGGTGTTGTTATGGTCTTGCAATCCAAAATTCAAAGCTCAAGTGGTCTGGAACGACCCGACAAAGAGGGTGATATCCCCGTGAGCGTAAGAAAAAGGGATTTTATCATAACGCGAGTAGTTGTCCTTGGTAGTGGGCAACGAATTTAGGTGAAAGTAGCATCTAAGGCTAAATATTTCTCAAGACCGATAGTGAACTAGTACCGCGAGGGAAAGCTGAAAAGTACCCCGGAAGGGGGGTGAAAAGTGCCTGAAACCAACTGGCTACAGACGTGCGTGGCATGAAAGGAGTTTTTGTCAGACTGGAGGTTCTAGCAATAGAGCTGAAGGTTTGACGTTCATAGCTCTAGTGTCACGCGTTCCGTCTAGAAACACGGGCCAGGGAGCTTACCGTTATGGCAAGCCTAAACCTTAACAGGGTGGAGGCGAAGGGAAACCAAGTTCTCGCAACGCAAGTGAGGAGAAGCGTGTGAAAGTGCGTCGAGTCATAGCGGCAAGGCTAGAAACCAGACGATCTATTCTTGGACAAGCTGAAGTGGGACGAAAGTCCCATGGAGGGCTGAAGCAGTTCTAACGTGCAAATTGTTTGTCTGATCTGAGAATAGGGGTCAAAAACCAATCTAGTCTGGTGATCGCTAGTTCCTAACGAAGTGTATCGTAGTACTGCCTTTATGAAGACAGCGTGTCCTGTAGAGCACCGATCGGATATGACGGGCCAGAAATGGCTCGCTATCCATTCAAACTCCGAAGGGATGCGCGTCGTAGAAGTAGGGAGACGGGTTTACGTGGCGTAAGGCTCGTAACCAAGAGGGGGACAACCCAGACTGAGGTTAAGGTCCCCAAGTTTTTGCTAAGTGTCAAACTAAAGGGCGTATTGAAGCCAAGACAGCAGGGAGGTAAGCTCAGAAGCAGCTATCCTTTAAAAAGTGCGTAACAGCTTACCTGCCGAGCTTCGATGCCCCAAAAATGGACGGGGCTAAAGCAAAGCACCGATACCTCAGATTACTGTGATTATCACAGTACATGGTAGTTAGGCGTGGGGATTGGGTCGAAGCAGGGCCGTGAGGTCCTGTGGACCGGTTCCCATTGCAGATCCTGGCGGCAGTAACAGCATAGTATGGTGAGAATCCATACCATCGTAAGTGTAAGGGTTTCCCGGCAATGCGTCGTCAGCCGGGAGTTAGTCGATCCTAAGAGTGACCTCAACAGAGTCACCCGAATGGGAAACTTGTTAATATTCAAGTACCTTACAAATGACGTTATAATCTACACAGTTTTGCTTCCGGATAGGGCATTTAGAACCGTCGTTCTATTGAACTATTATAGAATTGGGGAGTGCCGTAATGGCGAGAACTAATTCGAGGTAGGAGGGGCTTGCCGTTAGGTGAGTTTGCTCAATTCCAGGAGACCATGAAATGCTGTGTAGTGAGTTGTTTGTTTGTCCGTACCGAGATCCGACACAGGTGCACTGGATGATAAGTCTAAGATGTATCGGGTATACCGTAGGCGAGGGAACTCGGCAAACTAGTCCTGTACCTTTGGTATAAGGGATGCCTGCGGTCTTAATGAAGAATTGGGACCGTAGGTCGCAGTGACAAGGGGGTCCCGACTGTTTAATAAAAACACAGGTGACTGCTAGTCCGAAAGGATGTGTATAGTCACTGAATCCTGGCCAGTGCAGGTACCTAAAACTTGGGTTCAACTGAGCTAAGGGCCTGTAAACGCCGGGAGTAACTCTGACTCTCTTAAGGTAGCCAAATGCCTTGTCGGGTAAGTTCCGACGCGCATGAATGGAACAACGAGGGCCCCGCTGTCCCCGCCTACAACCCGGTGAAGCCACATAAGCTGGACGAACAGTCCAGCATCTTCCATCGGGGAGAGAAGACCCCGTGGAGTTTTACTGCAGCTTGTACTTGCGGTATAGTTGGAATTGCATAGTGTAATCGGTAGCCATGCTTGTCTCCTTCCGGGGAGACAGGAAGCGAAAGTGTAACACCGGTCATTTCTTGCAGTACCTCTTACCACATTCACTTGTGGGACAGGTGCAGGTGGGCAGTTCGGCTGGGGCGGCACCCCTTTGAAAAGATATCAAAGGGGCCCAAAGTTCGGTTCAGACGGGTCAGAAATCCGTCGAAGAGGGCAAGGCCAAAAACCGGACTGACTGGATCTCCAAACGCACGGGATTCAGAGAAGAAATTCGGGCCTAGCGATCCATGACGTCCCCACTATTGGGGGCTCGTGGTGACAGAAAAATTACCCCAGGGATAACAGGCTCGTCGCGGGCGAGAGCTCCTATCGACCCCGCGGTTTGGTACCTCGATGTCGGCTTTTCCCATCCTGGCCCTGCAGCAGGGGCCAAGGGTGAGGCTGCTCGCCTATTAAAGGGGAACATGAGCTGGGTTTAGACCGTCGTGAGACAGGTCGGTCTCTGCCTGATGGAAGCGAGGCTGCTTGAGGGGAAGTTGCTCCGAGTACGAGAGGAACAGAGCAGCGTGGCCTCTGGTTTATCGGCTGTCTGATAAGGCAGGCCGAGCAGCTAAGCCATTTAGGCTAACTCCTGAAAGCATCTAAGGAGGAAGCCTATCCCGAGAAAAGGCAGCCGGTCGTAAGACAAAGGATGGCCGCAGAAGACGGCGTTGATAGAAACGAGGTGTAGATCCCAAGCTTCGGCGAGGGGTGAGCCTGCGTTTACTAAATATCCAATACATCAGTCAGTCATAATACATAGAGACTATACATGACGATTCATTTTATTTTGAATCACAGCATGTGCTGTACACGACTTTTTATTTTTTAATTTGTGATTTTCAGATTCCTTTTATCATATCACGTGATAGTGAAATATCATGGTTCTTAGCATGATGTGGATTTTTCCAGGAATTATTTTGTTAGGTGCAATGCTGTTTGGTGGAATTCATTTGTGGATAAAAAGAAGAAGAGAAGCCAAGAATCCTGATTTGTATGGTTCTAGGATACGACCTGATGATTTTGATGATGAAAAGAAGTTTTAAATTTAACTTTAAAATTTTTAAATGTTTTAAAGGGTTTAAATGTTTTAAACACTTGATTTTAAATTTAAACGCCTTGATTTTAGACACATATCTTAATTTTAGATGTGGATTTTAATTTTAAATGTTTAAACTTTAAACTATGAATTTTGAACTTTTAAAATTTGAAATTTAATTATGGGATATGATTTTTAATGAATTTAATTTTAAAATATAATAATCAAGCTAGAAACCAAAATTTAATTTGATCAATCTAGCTTGTTAACCAAATGACAATCTGATTGATGAATTTAGCTAAATTTTATTTGTGACAAGTCAGAATCTAAGCTAAATTTCACGCAAATAGAAATCGTCAGATAGATAAAGATTAAATTCACATCGTATATAAAGGTCAGAAATCACTATTATGTGTAGGAGTTTTTCCTACGACGCAAATCATTAACACTTAGGGTTGCCTATATTCATGGTAACACAAAATTCGAAAAAACTAGGCATAAAAAATGCTGATAGCTTGTCTGACAAGCTTGATGGAAAAACAATGGTTAAGCTTGATAATACAAAAATAAGAAAGCTTCTCACCAGTCATGATTTTGGTCATGATGCGAAAAAACATGGAAGACAGTTAGAAGACTTGGCTTGTTACATCTTTGAAAATATTCCTGGTTTCACCCTTGAAGCAAGAAACCTATATGACAAATATAGCGGTCTAGAAACAGACCTCATCTTTTGGAATGACCAAACTCGTAGCGGCTTGTACTTTTTACCTCCAATCATTCCAATCGAATGTAAGAATTGGTCCACTCCTGTAGCAGGAATTGATTTAAGTTGGTTTGCTGGAAAGTTAAGAAATAAAGCATTAAGATTTGGAATTGTTTTTGCACGGTCTGGCATAACTGGAAATGAATCAGAGGGAAGAGATGGATATGGAGCAATTCAACAGATATTGCATGACGGTTGCCAGATGATAGTAATAACTGGAGAGGATTTAGAAAATATTACAGATACTGACCAAATCGTGGAATTGCTCAAACAAAAATTCTGTAATTTAGGAATTGGTCCTAGATGATCTTAGACAAAACTCGGTTTGGAAGAGTAAGAAAGACCTTCATGGAGTACATGAGAGAACAATATGGCAGTGAAATAGCAGATAGAACACAGGAGAATCAATAAAAAGAAGAACTGAAGGCTACTTGAACCATAAAAATTAGATTTTTGATATCAAAACTGCTACAAACCCTAATCTAGTTATGAAAGAGTGGCTTCAAAAACTATATCGTACAAGATGTATTCCGCGTTTACATTGAAAACATATTCCGGATTTATCAAGAGTCGCTTCTATCATGCATTGGCATCCTTTGAATTTACATCGACAACTAAATTCTGAGTCCATATGACCAACGAGTCGACATGGAGAACATAATCCACTTGGATGCTCCGTTTTGTTGCTACAACCAGATTTACATCTACATTTCTTTGGTCTTGACTCTTTCATTTTCTCTCAAATTTTGAAATTTAAGATTCGCCCCGAATTCCGACATCAAGATTTTTTCTACTAACTAAACCATGAATGTACAGAAATTCCATCATGGAGTTATTTGCACGTATTCGACACCCAAGACAGGGAAAACCTTCCTCATTAATATCGCAAGAAAGTTGTTGAGTTATCAAATCTTTAAGCTCTTTTAGTCTCTGAAATCCAAATTCTGTAAGAGTAAATTCTCCTTTCAACGCTGGGTGTTCTTTCCAGTAGAGTGGATCAACAGGTTCATGTTCATGGGATTTTGTCAAGTAAAGATATTCCACTCAGCTTTGATATATCCATTACCTGACTATGATTCATTTCTCGGTTCTCAAAGTTTTACGACAACAGCATGTTTTTGTGTGTAAAGAGGGGATTGTCTTTTTATTGATTATCAATAAACTCCTTTGCCGGTCTATTTCAAATTACGAATATGATGATTGAATAAAACATCATTACATTTTGTAGTTGTGAAAGTAAAATAGATGAAAATTTTACAAATTATAATAAAACCTGGATAAATTTTAAACAAAGATTGTTTGATTCACGAAAGTATTTTAGTACATCCACAGTAGAAAAAGTAAGAATATGGCTGATGAACAAGAAATACTCAAAAAACTGCTTGTAGATGAAAAAGATATACTTAAAGATTTGGAGAAAGTAGTAGAAAAAACTCAGAAAATTTTTGTAATTGAAAAATCATCAGGTAAAATCTTTTTCAAAGATTTGAAACTATCTGATCCGCAAAGAATCTGTGCCATATTGATGGGAAAATATTTTGCGACAAAATTGGGTCTTACAAGAGATCACTCGTTAGGTATTTCAGAAATTGGCAAAGAAATTGGAAGACCAGCAACTGCTTTATCAGGACCGATAAAACAGATGACAAAAAGAGGATATATTCAAAAATCACCTAACAAAAAATATGAAATAGCATATCATAGAATAAATGAAATCTTAGATGCGATTCTAAAGAAGGACAAGCATGACTGAAATAGATGAATCAAAAGACACAATGGTGACTATCTAGAATGGGGGACACAAAAATCAAGATTAATTTGCGTGACGGTACTTTTGAAATTGAAGGCTCTGAATCTTTTGTAGAAAAATACTGGGATAAACTTGAATCTTCATTGGAAAAGATATCTGTTTTACCTATCGTACCGGTAACTGATAATCCAATCGGCATTAGTAAGCCTGATAAAGAAACTAAACCTAAAAATAAGAAAAAACAACCTTCACTTGAATTAATCCCGTTGAATTTAGAGGGCGGAAATGGTACACCGTCATTAAAACAATTCTTTGAAGAAAAGTCACCGAAATCGCATCAAGAAATCATAACAGTATTTTGTTATTATCTGAATAAACATCTTAGCATTAAAAATATGAGATATGGTCATGCTCTTTTTTGCTATAATGAAGTAAAAAAACCAAAATCAAATAATATTGTGCAATTATTTACCGATACCATACACCTTAAAAAATGGGTTGAAGTAGGCGATGAACCAAATACAATAAAAATTACAATTGCTGGTGAGAATTTAGTAGAACATAATCTTCCTCTAAAAATCAAACAGAAAAAATAATCTTTAGTAATTATGAATCAAGAGAAACTATGTCAGTTTGTAGAAAAAATTAGTGATTTTCATACATTGGAAGATAAAGAACAAATAATTCAATTTGGTTATTATTTACAAAATGAAGAAAATTACACAAGTTTCAAATCTTCAGATATTAGGGAGTGTTATCAATTATCTGACATTCCAGAACCTAGTAATATCTCTGCTAGAATGAGTGAATTAAAACGGGATAATAGATTAATTCCACGGGGATTAACTACTTATCGATTAAGCAAACCAGAATTTGATAAAATAAAAGAACTTGTTTCTCCAGAAAAAAATGGAAGGATAGAGAAAGTATACAAACCCGGACAAATTTATGATTTCTACAAGGATATTCACAATATCACTTTATCTGCTAAAAATGAAGTATTTGTAATTGATGCTTATGCACATGAAGATGTAATTGAATTGTATTTGGATAAACTTTCAGTTGGAATAAAAATTATGATCTTAACAAGCAAGCCGCAAGGTAATTTTATTAATATAGCAAAAAAATTTAAACAAAAGCATGGAAATAACTTCAAGGTAAAAATTAATGATCACTGTCATGATCGATTATTTTTTGCAGATAAGAAATGTTATGTAATTGGTCAGTCAATTGAAAAGGCAGCTACAGACAAACCCACATACTTATGTGAAATTCAAAACAGCGGGGCATTTCGGTCTGTCTTCCAAAATTTATATGATACCGCAAAAACGTTGATTTAATTTTTCATGAGAATACGATATCATACTACCATTTTTGTACTGCATTCAAGCACCTCCAAAAAATGCCTTCACAAACAGCCCTGTCCGATCAGTCTGACTGATCAAACACCATCGGGCTCGAATCCAATTTAATTCAATTACGTTTTGTGAATATTGAATAAGGATTCAAATCACATAGTAACAAGCTAACAGTTCAAACAATTCTTGTAATGGATCCAAAATTAATCTGTAATAGCATAATTCACGTTCAAGTTAATGGAATAAATTCAAACTATGAAAATCTAATGCCTTGTTCATCTTTTCTTAACCAATCTCCAATAGTTCCTCTTTTCTCAATTGCATTTCTTAATTCTGTATCAGGAAATCTATCCCCCAAGCTTGAATTGCAGCTTTGACATGTAAGATAGAGATTATCTGGATGATCTTTTCTATCCAACAGAAAAGTAAATGATCTTGCCCAGTCCTGTGATACAATATGACCAAATGCAATTTTTCTTGTATCCAATTTTGCAAATTTGATGTGATTGCAAAGATTGCCAGGACAGTCATGCCCCATTTTTTGAGCCCATCGTTTCAAGCTTCTTCCTTTATGTGAAGAATTGATTCTATCAAAAGACCATTCTCTAGCTAATGAAAGCGGTAATTCTGGTCTAGTCTCAACCTCCAAGTTAGTTTGGCCAAGTGATCTTAACAAGTTGATTGCATTATACACCTCAGAACGATTTACAAGTTTTAATTTTAGAGGATTGCTAAGAGAATTTCCTAAATCTTTTAGGTCATTAGTATATTCAATTATTTTTGCAGGTGCAGCTACAAATACTAAATTTGATGAAGAATCAATTCTATATTCAAACCACATGACAGCAATTACAAGAAATGGAATCTGAAGCTTCTCACTTAGAAATTGACACCATCTATAGCGAAGCATTCCTGTTGCATCTGCAGGTGGTTGATACTCAAATCTTCCTTGATCATCTAAACTATCATCATAATTTCCTTCTGAATGCCTAACAAAAGCAACTAATCTTTGGTTAATTCCTAATTCAACTCCTTGCTGTATTGCTTGAAAAAGTCGAAGGTTTTTGTTATTTGGAATAAGCTGCGCTCCTTCATTTACTAGAGTGTCTGCATCATATTTGTTCAGTATATTTGAACGAAGATCCCATGCAGATCTAAATGATCTTGGTGATGAGCAAAATGGAACAAGCTTCTCCAAATCTTCAAAATGTTCAATCATATCTTTTGTAACAAGCTTGGTTTTTTCCTCTGGGCAAATCTTTTTTAACGCATTTTTAATTTGATTTTTTGTAACATTAACTGGTGTTGGTTTCCCTTTTGCATAATATGTTTTTGGAGAAATTTCTAAAATTGCCTTTTTATTAAATTCCTTTATTGCAGTATCTAATTTTGATTCAAGCTTGCTGTTCATTCAAGCATTTTCTTCATATCTTCAAATTCTTCTTTTGTAATCTCTCCTTTAACAAAACGTTTTTTCAACATGGTCAAAGGATCATCTTCAACTGATTTTTGTTGAACTACCTCTGTTGTATGAGTCTGTGCAAGTCTAATTCCTTCATTAATTATCGCAACAATCTTTGCAGCTTTGTCTTTTGGTATTGCATCAATGTAGCCTTGCTCATCGGTGTTAAAATTTCCTGATTTTATCATTACTCTGGATGTAAAAACTCCTTTCTCTAATTTTACATTATTTATTTGACTATAAGGTATGGCATCAACATCTGAACGCAAACCAAGCATGTTAGGATCTCTAATTAGTAGACGTTTGTCTGTTGCAAAAATTGTCTTTGGTGTAATGAGCTTGCCACCTGGCATTAGCTTGCTTTGTCTTGCTACTGCTTTAATTATCTCTGCAGCATCTAACATGTTTTTTATTCTGTCAATCTCAGATAGTTCATCTGCATCAAACTGAGAACGGTCAAAGACATACTCTGGCTCTTTTTTACTACCAAACATACCAATATTTAAAAAACATAACTAATTTTTTAACTTGATCCCAGGATAATGTATATTTTCATTCTATTGAATTTCTTAAAACCTTAAGTTCAAAGAAAATTTAGACATTGGATGGTAAAACTTGCTAACAAAGAGCATGAGCTACAACAACTAACCAGAATTAAGCAATTAGAAAATGACTTGAAACAGCAGAAAAACAGAATAGATAAACTAGAAAACAGAATAAAGAATTTAGAACAAGCTAAACTGAAAAAATAAATCCTCGTTCCATTTTATTCTGGCCTCAAAAGCCAACATCAACGCCAAAATAAATGACAAGACTCGAATGTTTTCCTGAATATAACTAAAGTGCAACTAGATTGAAACTTATCTTTCTAATTCACTTTGAGCTTGCTCCCATTTCTTTTTTTCATCAAGCGCACTAGTCATTTCTGATTCTATGATTTGTCTTTCTATATGATCTAGCTTTTCATCTTTGAGCATCTCATTTAACTGATTAATTTTATTGGCATAAAATGCAACAGACTCGTTTACCAAGTTTTTCCATTCTTCAAATTCTTTTTCAAGCACACTATATCTCATCAATTTAGAAATTTAGCAATTTCTATCTTGAAAATATTGGTTTTGCAAGCTAGACATCTTGTCTTTTTTGACCCCGTAAGCTGGAACAAGATTAAAAAGTGAAGTACAATTTTCAGAAAATCATAAACATGTCACAACCACAAAAAACCTACCAGCTAGCACCTGATCTTAAAATTTGTCGAATCCTAAACGGCATGTGGCAGGTAGCCGGGGGCCATGGCAAGATAGAAAAAGAATCTGCCATCTCAGATATGATATCATATCATGATTCTGGTTTTACCACATGGGACATGGCAGACATTTATGGACCAGCAGAAGAATACATTGGTGAATTTCGAAGACAGATTGCAAAAAATAAAGGCAATGACGAGCTTGACAAAATCCAAGCTCTAACAAAATTTGTCCCAAACCCAGGAAAAATGACTAGAGAAATTGTAGAGCATCATATAAAAAAATCAATTCAAAAAATGAATGTAAAGGAAATTGATCTTGTCCAGTTCCACTGGTGGGATTACTCCGATACAAGCTACCTTGACGCATTACATCATCTATTCAAGCTACAAGATGAAAAAAAGATAAAAAATATTGGGCTGACAAACTTTGATACAGAACGAATCAAAATAATGGTAGAAAATGGATTCAAGATATCATCAAACCAAGTGCAATATTCCATCATAGACCAGAGACCTGAAATCAAGATGACACCATTTTGCCAAAAGCATGACATCAAGATACTATGTTATGGAACTCTACTTGGAGGATTCTTGTCTGAGAATTATCTAAAAAAACCAGAGCCTGCAAGGTCTCAGCTGTATACCATATCCTTGCAGAAATACAAGAACATGATTGATGCATGGGGAGGATGGGATTTATTTCAAGAGCTGCTTGTTGTTTTATCCCATATAGCAAAAAAACACCACTCCAGCATTGCAAATGTTGCTGCAAAATATATCTTGGATAAACCATCTGTTGCAGGCGTGATAATTGGTACAAGATTAGGTTTAGCAGAACACAGAGAAGACAACGCCAGAGTATTTTCATTAAATTTAGATAAAGAGGACAAGGAAAAAATAAAATCAGTAACCATAAAATCACAAGATCTCTTTTCTTCTATTGGAGATTGTGGAGATGAATATAGATAAATTCCCAGATTGTTTACCAGACCTAACCTATCTCGATGAATTATTTTCGAGTTAAAGCAAAATAATTAAATGTATTTTCAAAAATGAAAGATCACCAATAAATAGATCGGCCCTTATCTATTGTTGGGTTTGGCCTGATGATGGATTCAGTTAACAAATCACGGTATCTATCATTTGTAAGATTGAAAATTAACTGTAGGAAGATTATAAAAAGAACAGTTCAGACATCCTCCGTGGCTGCAATATTACTAGTAGCAACTTTCCTTGGAGCTGCCTCTCCAGTTGCACCAGTATATGGCACTACTGGAACCCCGCCATCATGTCCTACTGGCATGACCTTCGAGTCTACCACTCATTTATGCGAATCTTCTCCCACATCGTGTCCATCAGGCTCGACACTCAATCCTACTACCGGCATATGCGAATCT
>DASQHX010000004.1 GCA_035631875.1 Nitrosopumilaceae archaeon
AATCAATCTATCCTGGACTGCACCTACAAGCAACGGTGGCTCTGCAATCACTGGTTACAAGATAGAGAGATCAACTGATAGTGGAACAACATGGTCTACCATTGTGGCAAATACAGCTAACACAGCTATAACATATTCTGACACAGGACTTGCTGCAAGTTCAACCTACACATATCGTGTTTCTGCAATTAATTCAATTGGAACTAGCTCACCATCAAACACAGCATCTACAACAACTAGTGGTACTAGTACCACGCAGGTAGCCATATCAGTAAACTCAGTTGACTTGTCAGGAAAACCAATCACTGGCATGTCTACTGTAATTCGTTATACTAACGGTACAACCATAACAGAGGGCTTTACACCCATATCCTTTACAGTTACATCTGGAACTACATATGTTGTCCATGTAAGAGATTACGGGAATAACGTATTCAATCACTGGAGTGACGGAACCACAAACAGCTACTTTACCATCACACCAACTCAGAATACAGTTCTGACAGCATACTATAGTACAGCAAGTGTAACTACAGTGCCAACAAGTCTAACAGCTACAGCTGCATCATCACAAATCAATCTATCCTGGACTGCACCTACAAGCAACGGTGGCTCTGCAATCACTGGTTACAAGATAGAAAGATCAACTGATAGTGGAACAACATGGTCTACCATTGTGGCAAATACAGCTAACACAGCTATAACATATTCTGATACAGGACTTGCTGCAAGTTCAACCTACACATATCGTGTCTCTGCAATTAATTCAATTGGAACTAGCTCACCATCAAACACAGCATCTGCAACTACAGCTAGTACACAATTATCTCTAACAATCAAATCAGTTGACATGTCCGGAAACCCAATCACTGGCATGTCTACTGTAATTCGTTATGCTAACGGTACAACCATAGCAGAGGGCTTTACGCCTATATCGTTCACAGTTACATCTGGAACTACATATGTTGTCCATGTAAGAGATTATCTTACAACTGTCTTTAATCACTGGAGTGACGGAACCACAAACAGCTACTTTACCATCACACCAACTCAGAATACAGTTCTGACAGCATATTATAGTACAGGCTAGATGTATTTTTAGATATTTTTAATATAACCATCTATTTTCTGACAAAGGGTACAAGATCCACAGCGTTATGAATTTTTTCTAATTGTTTTTTTGATATGAAAATATGCGCTGCTTCAAATTTAGGATATGCTTCTTTGCAAGAAAATAATGTTAATATTTTGTCATCATGATCTATTTTAAACCCATTACATGGTTCGTGTCCTCTTACAATGACCTTGGTTCTTGACATTGTCAGCCATTTTTTTGTTATGTTTATTCCAAAATGTTTTCCGTACATCCTCCTTGATTTTTCCCAATTGCCTCCATTTTGTATAGTACGTGGATCATTCCACAACAACTCCTCGAGTGATTTTTTATGTATATTATATGATTGTGCTGTTTCAATTAATTTTTCAAAATCTTTGTATTCAATTTCGGTTGGCAGTCCTCCATGCACTAACCATAGTTTATTTTGTATTATGGTTACCAAGTATAGTAATTGAAACAAGGTAGATATTTTGCCATGTATGGCTTTTTCATAATTGTCTCCAAAATATTCGATAATTTTTAACGGTAAATCATGAGACGAAAAAGGAAATTCCATATGTGCTTCATGGTTTCCTCTCATGAGTATTACAGAATTTGGATATTTCCGTTTCAGATAACACACTGTATACAAAACACCAATAGAATGATTGCCCCTATCTACATAATCTCCTAAGAAAATTAGTTTGTTACTGTGATTTGAAAGGAAATTTTCATAATCTATCTCTTTAAGAATATGTTGAAGCGATCGTAAATCTCCATGAAGATCGCCTACAATTACAAGATTTTCAGGTATGTTTAATTCAATTAATCCTGAATTAATTTTTCCACCAACAATATGTCTTGTTATTCTCCTTTCCTTTTGTAAAATATTGATAACAGAATCTATAACCTCAATAAATTCATAAACGTCTGAGAAATCAAGTTTTTGTAAATTATTATTCATGTAAAAATCAATTTCTTGCAATCAAAAGTGCAAATTTTATTTCTTGTCGACATTTTCATCTTCAAGTAATTTATTTGATAGTCCTTTTTCATTTGCTTGAATTGATCTCATATTTTCTAATATCTTAGATAATTCCAAACTTCTTTTACGAATGGTTATGGTTGTTAGCTCAGACGCCATTGCGATACGAAGCTGTGTTGTATGTTCATTAGTTTGAAAAGATGCCAAATAAAGTGCCGCGGTAGCTAATGAAACAGGTTTTTTACCTATTATTATTGGATTATCCTTTACCTGTTCCAAAATCTCTAACGCTTTTCTTTCTGTTTTTACACTCAATCCTGCTTTTTTAGCAATTCGTGATATACTGTGTGAAGGACTAACTATTCTATTATTCATCCCTAATTGTCTTAATGTAAACTTGTAATAGTGATTGATACTTTTCTTTGTTAAAGTGTTTGAGAGTTCTACAATTTTATCTATTGAGCATGGGATATTCATTTCTTCGCATGCTACACAAATAATGGCACCTACAATTCCAGTAATTGATCTACCTCTGATTGCTCCTTTGTTGAGCATCTTACGATATATGTAACTGGCTCTTTCAGCAATCAAAGCATTAAACCCAATTATCTCTGTAATTCTACGGATTTCGCTAATCGCCTTGTTTAAATTCTTTGTTTTCGAATTGCTAGAAATTGTGAATTTATTTAACTTTCTTAGTTTTTCTATTTCATGATTATGAATATGTTTTCCATTCGCATCAATATTTTTACTGTCGATGATACTTGGTAATCCTATATCATACATCATAAGAGAAGTTGGGCCATCATTATTTGTTGTGTTTGTAGTTGATGACAAATCAGTTTCATTGAGTGACAATCCATGATTCTCTCCTGTAACTATCCCACACAAACTACAAATTTTTTCACCATTGTAAAAATCAGAAACAAGTTTTCCATTACAAACTGTACACGTTATATCATCCATTGTTTCTAACACATTTCTAGTTAACATTATGCTCACAACAAAAAACTAGTTTTAAAGCTCTTTGCAAGATAGTTTAATAATTATTTACGATAAAAATTCTTAGAAAAATATTCTAGTTGGAAGTTAGGAAGATTGTTTTTAATAATCAGAATTTAATAATTTTTAGAAGATAAAAATTAAAATAAATTTAGAAATTCAGCACTTTTCCGTTGTTTGTGGGAGTAGCAACTAGATCAGTAATTTCACTATATGATCGAAGAAATTTGTATCCCTTTTCGCTTATTTTATAAAGTTGTGTACCTGCCTCATACGTTAACAATTCGTTGTCCTGTAGAAATGATATGTATTCCTTAACTTGAGTGTATGATAAGTATGCCTTGTACATTATCTTCGTCTTCGTAGCTCCGGCCCTTGATGCCTCTAGAATCATTGCTACTATCTCCGTTCTGCTACGGTATTTCATATTTATACGCCATAATTATGATATAAAAAATTATTGAAACAATGTTCTAGTAGATCAATCCTGTTTTCAAATTTTTATATAAATCTAATCAATAATTTCAATAAAATTAACACTTTCATTTTGTATTCTATTTGGCATAGTTTGCCTGTAACTCTTCTATTGGTTTATTCATCCTAATAAAACATCTGAAAAATGTTCTAGTGATTTTTACGCATACTCTGATAACCTCCAAAACCCACTATTAATCAATGATGAGATCTCAACACGATAACAATAAATTAGATAAAAAATTCTTAAATAAAAATAAACAAACCTTTTCACATTTATTTAAAAAAAATAAGGATTATTTGTTTATCAAATTTATACATCCGATCAATTTGAAGAAAAAATCATACAAACATATACGATCTATAGTTTTCGATATGTCAATTTAGCAGAAAAATAAACCAAAAGATCTATTTAGGTTATGAATAACCCATTATCCTGCCAGAATAGGAGTCTACTCTGACTTGTCTGGTTTGCGTATTTGAGAATCCAAGATATGCTGTAACTATCCACACATTATTATCTAAAATTGCATCTACGTCAATGACAGTATGGTATTGTCCAAGAAATCTTCTTGTTATTTCTTTTGCTCTTTCTGCATTTATTTGTGAGATGTTTTGTTCAGTCATAGAATTATCACATTTTATACATTTGATAAAGATTTCATGAATGGGAAGCAAATTTCGTTTGCTCTTTTTTCAATGGAACCATGCCCTCAAGTTCTTTGTATACATGTACGAGCCTTCGACCTTTTTCTGTTAATGTATAAAGTTCCGAACCTGGTTTACACTCGATCAATTTGTTTTCAATCAAAAATAACATGTACTGATTTAGCTGTGAATATGACAAATATGCCTTGTACATTATCTTCGTCTTGGTTACTCCTTGGCTGGCTACCTCCAAGATCATTGTTATTATCTCCGTTCTGCTACGGTATTTCATATCTTTCTTATTAGCTAAAATACTATAAAAAAGATATGACATTTAGTTATAGAACACGTATACATTTTTTGTATTAATAAAATATTAAATACAGTGAATCATAGAATTTTTATTTTACTCATAATTTTTTCTACAGTTTAAATAATTTAGTATTAGAAGATTGTTACCTATAATTCATCGACAAGTCTTATGAAAAATAAGTACAAAATAAAATCATGCGGTTATGGTGTAATTTGCACGTTAGGCAATCCAACCTAAAGGAAGCGGTGTAAAACCGACTTGACCGCACCAAACATATTTTCTCTTCATGAATGAAATTGACATATATTTTCAACCTATGTTCTTTATATCAGAATGACAAAAAGAAACAATGATACATGTAATTTCTACGAATTCCTTTAATGGTGTATTTTGAAGATCCATGTAATGAAATACAGAGGAAAAATGGAAATCATTGCTATGATTTTACAGGCTGCAGTGGAAGGCGCTACTAAAACAAGAATAATGTATGCCGCATACTTGTCTTTTCAACAAGTAAATGACTACTTGGAATTCCTAAAGGAAAATGATCTATTACAATATGAGAATGAAAGGGAATTTTACAGAGTGACTGAAAAAGGACACGCGTTCATGAAAATCTCAAATGAAATGAATGATTTAATCCCTTTTAAAAAATCAAAATTTAATGATCCTTTTGGAATATAAAGAAAACTCAATCAAAAAAGAATTCTAGTTTATCTGACAGATTCTCCAGAATTGTAACTTAGGATTCTGACATTTATGGAATCTATTGCTCGCCTATGTTTCTTTATCAATCATTTTCTGTTAAGACTATATTGATTTTTTCTATTTTATTTGTCATCTGTGATTAATCTTGTTGCACAGGCTCTAACTGTACCATTTCTAGTATGTATCAAGTTCAATGGTATAAATCACATAGAATTTTGTTACTGAACAATTTACCATATTGTATTATAATATCAGACACAAAAATAAAGTAAATGAAAGCAGTCATACATCAACCTCATTTTTTTCCATATCCTGGGTTTTTTCATAAACTGAGTTTGGCCGATATCTATGTTATAATGGACGATGTTCAGTATGACAAAAGGTGGACTAATAGAAACAGAATTATCGCAACAAATGGATGGACGTGGTTAACTGTACCAATAAACAAAGATCATAAATTTTTGCCAAACATACTAGTTGAAATTAATAATGAAATACCTTGGAAAGAACATCATTGGAAGAAAATTTATCAATCTTATGCAAAAACAAAGTACTTTCATTTATACAAAGATTATTTTGAAAATCTCTATAAAAGAGAATGGAAATTTCTTTTTGACTTAGATTTTGAAACAATTAAAAAAACAATTGATTGGCTTGGCTTAAACATCGAAATTGTAAGAGAATCTGAATTATACGTGAAAGGTGAATCCACAGAACGACTAGTTAATGTCTGTAAGGCCATTGGTGCAGATACCTATGTGGCAGGAAAAGGCAGTAAAAACTATATCGAAGAAAAACTATTTCTGAAAAACAATCTGAAAATAGAATATCAAAACTATATGTCAACGCAGTATGCTCAACGTTTCACAGATGTTTTTGTACCTGATCTTTCCATTATTGATATGGTGACAAATGTAGGACCTGATAGCTTAAAACTGATAACTTCAATACCTGAAGATCTTCCTACTATTGAAACTAAATGATTTAGGAATTATTTGAAGATAATGAGAAAATATACAACGCCATGATAAATTTCTCTAGAAAAATACACTAATCAATAAAATCAGAAATTGAGCATCATGTGAACCACTAGATATGCATCTCAAATATGATTGGTTTAGTTAATCAAAAATTTCTGCTAATTGATTATATGCTATAATGTATCTCCTACCCGCCTCAGCTGTTTTATAGGTATATCTTTTTGAATTGGAAAATTCAGGTTCCCTTTCAAGTAATTGCTTGTCTAATAGAAATTGTATGTATTGATCAATTTGTTTAGAGTTAAGATTACATTTGTACATTATGTGCGTCTTCAAAGATCCCTTTTTACAAACTACCAAAATAAAATAAATAATTTCAAGCCAACCACGATTCCCCCATCCCATAACATTTGTCTCAACATAATCAATCAAATCATTCATAATCTCTAAATCTGTTTAGAATTTTCTATGCTAATTCTAGAATTTCATTCAAATCCTCTATGCCCTGTCCTTTTTGACTAAGATGTGGAACTTTGAGCAATTTGAATTCTTTATCTAAACATAATTTCAATACTTCAAATGCTTCTACATGATTAACGGTTGAATTTAACCTGCTTTGTAGTGCACGATATTCTGCAAGTCCTTTAATTCCATCTGCCTGAAGGTAAAGTTTACTTTGTTGAGACGAAAATTTCTTTATCAATTCAACTTTATCATCTATCACATCTGTGATATCAAAAAACACCTGTGGTGAAAAATTCCTTGTCAATGGAATCTCATATGATAAAATATTTGAAACAAACCTTCCAGCTTCTACTGTTGATAATGATACTGCGCGATGATCGTGGTGTACATCACCATGAGAATGTGTAATTATGATCTCTGGATCCACTTTATTTACAAAGAATTCTATGTGACTGATTAATTCGCTACTAACAGTCAGTCTGGTATCTTCAAAGTTATCTATCCATAAATTTTTAGCACCAATAAACTTGGCTGATTGCATAAGCTCCTTGGTTCTTTGCTTTGGATCTCCTCCGACAGATCCTCTTGTAACAGAATACATGTGAACCTCATGTCCTTGTCTTGCCGCTTTAAGCAAGAGCCCACCACATCCTAATTCAATATCATCTGGGTGTGCACCAATTGCCAATATTTTCATATCATGATATTATTTTGAATTTATTTATGCATGAAGTAATATTCTTCTATATCTTTTTATCCTAAAAATGATCCTAACATGAATTTTTTTTATATAAAAAATGAAAGACTAAAAATTATCATGATTCTTTTAAGATGATTGTTCTAGTAATTTTTACGCATACTCAGATAATCTACAGATTTCATTGTGTACGTATGAAAAAACATCATCACATAACAATATCTGGAGGCGATATTTATTCAAATAATTGATGATGAACAAACACAAGATGTAATACATCACCATGACTTTCTAACACAAACATGTTCATTGTGTGGCGAGAAGATGTTGTTATCTGAGGGCGATATGATATATGGAGATAAATGGTATCATAGCACCTGTTGGAATTTGGTAGAACAAAATATGGAATATTATATTTCTAGAAAATAATCCAAGATTGAAGATTATCGATTAATGTTTAAGCATTTCTTTTTATGGTATTGTATAAATTTTCAAAGTTACATATGAAAATAAATACAAAGGCATCTAATCCTTATTATGAATAATTCAATGCATATCCCAAATGAATTAATAGATTTTCTTGAACGTGAAACCTATTCATTACTTATCAAAGGGGATGCTGGCACGGGAAAAACCACTCTTGCACTGACTATTTTACGTGTCTTAAATATTAATAAAAACTGCCTCTATATTTCGACCAGAATTTCACCCGAGCAACTTTTCAAATATTATCCATGGCTTGAATCATTTTTTGCTCAGTCACAGAAATCAGAATTAGAACAAATCTCCGAATTTGAGACCGATAGGCCTATTTTTGTTGATGCTAGACTTGATGAACCTGGTTCATTATTTGAAAGAATCACAAACCAATTGATGGATGTTAAAGCGCCGATTATAATAATCGACAGTTGGGATGCCATAGGGTATTTTATGGACAAAGAAGCACTCATGAATAATGCACGAGTACTTCAAACTTGGAGGGAAAGATCCGGCGCAAAAATAATTTTTATCGCCGAAGCACCAAAGGATACAACACTTGATTATCTTGTAGATGGTATAGTGGAATTACAACAAAAATATTATGATAACAGAATAGTACGAGAGATTTTTCTTTCAAAATTACGTGGAGTCAGAATAAATAGGCCATCTTATATTTTCACGCTCAACAGTAATGTGTTTCGTAGTTATGAGCCATATCGTCCTACTGATTATATGATTACTAATGTTCTAGATAAAAAACCTGAAGACACACCACGAACATTCAGTAATAATCATATAAAAACAGGATATGCGGAACTAGATAGAATACTTGGTGACGGGCTTCATAAGAAAAGTTTTGTAAATATCGAGCTTGATTCTAACATAAATGCCAAAGTAATCTTGGCATTTCTGGGCAAAATTATTTCAAACTTTGCTAGTACAGGTAACCCTGTTTTATTCCAACCTTTTGAAGGAATTAACTATGAGTATCTTACAAAATATCTGGAATCTCGTTTATCAAAAGATGCTATGAAAATGCTAGAAATTCCACAATTTGTCAATAAATCAAAAAGCACATCTACATATTCTACACAAGATCTAAGGTATCCTGACAGTATACAACAACTAGAATCTATCAAAAAAGACATCATAAAAATACAGAAAAAACACCCAAAGAAACTTTTACTCGCTATCGTGGGATCAGACTTGTCTCATGAATCCCACACTGGTGATATGAGAAAACAAGTAAAACAACAAATTGAGTTTATAAAATCAAAAACTGATCTTTTCATCTTAGTAACAAGACATTCACAAGATAATATTCAAGAAAAACTGTCTAAAATATCTGATATGTATCTCAATGTATCTGAAATAAACGGTACATTGTTTTTAAAATCAAAAATTCCATGGTCACATCTTTATGCAATCGTTACTGATAGAAATCATGGATATCCAAACATTATCTTAGAACCAATAGTCTAAAGCTGTTTATTTTCAAAATTTCTTCTTCAAAATGACCACAACTTATACATTATATGATAACATTTGTTTATAATAGAACATTTTATCATATGATTTTATATTCTATAACTTTGTTTAATATAACTAATTTGATGATACGGCACAAAAATAACAATGGATTATCTGATCTTACAGAGTTCATCAATATAGCTAGTCATGAAATGAGAACACCTATTCAATCCATTCTAACACATGCAGAATTTTTGTATAATAGTCCGGAAAAAAATACTCAAGAATATTCACAGATAATATTTAGAAATGCTATGAGACTTCAAACACTTTGTAATAATTTATTGGACATAAATAGAATTGAACGTCAAATGCTGAAACTGAAAAAAGAAAAATTTGATCTAACAGAACTCATATCATATGTGATACAAGATTTCAACAGTTTAATTAAAAATTCTCTTTATGACGCAACAAATATAAAATTATTATTTGAATCTGCAGGTGAGGTTATCGTAGAAGCTGATAAAGATAGGATCTATCAGGTTATAACTAATCTGGTAGATAACGCACTCAAATTTACTGATGCAGGAAGTATCAAGATAACACTAGAAAAAAAAGATGAAGAAACTGCTGTTATCACTGTCAAGGATACTGGCAGTGGAATAGATTCACACGTTCTACCAGATTTGTTTTCAAAGTTTACAACAATTTCAGGGAAGGGTACAGGATTGGGATTATTCGTATCTGAAAACATCATAAAAGCACATGGTGGAAACATATGGGCAAAAAATAACTCTGATGGGAAAGGCGCATCTTTCATATTTGTTATTCCATTACTAATTAAGGAAAATACAAAAATTGTATAAAATCATAAAAAAATATAGCAAATTTTTTAAACATTAAGATGGATTTGATCGCATTGAAAAAAATCCTTGTTGTAGACGACGAGCCAGATATTTCATCATCCATAAAAAGAGGTTTAGAGCGTAACGGATTTCAAGTTGATGCATATGTGGATCCAGAGAAGGCTTTATCAGAATTTAAACCAGGAATGTACGATCTTTTGCTTGTTGATATAAGAATGCCAAAATTAAACGGTTTTGAATTGTACCGTGAAATAAAAAAGAGAAACGATCATGCCAAAGTTTGTTTTTTTACAGCATTTGAGGTGTATTATGATGAATTTAAAAAAGTCTTTCCAACACTTGACGTAAAGTGTTTTATTCGTAAACCCATTACAATAAGTGATTTAGTAGTACACATTAACACAGAATTAAATAACAAATGATCAAATTAAAATAAATTAATGTTTTTGATAATTGATGATATTATTACAACCACAAAAATAATTATTATTTTTGATTGGTTCAAGTATTGATCATTTTATGCCATTTCCAACTTTGGAAGGGTGATTTTTTATATTATAATTCTAATTCATAAAAATCCTGGTTCTTTTTTAGCTAAAACAAATAAACTAAGAAACTTATGATAATACATGAGAGCTAAGGCAACCGTGTTAGTGACTGCAGCTGGGGGAATAGTTTCACAAGGTATAATGAAATCTTTGAAACTGTCTAATATGAAAAAAGATCATCCAGTAATGTATGAAATTGTTGCAACTGATGTTAATGCACAGGCAGCAGGTCTGTACCGCAGTGATATTGGTATTCTCATGCCTTCGTATTCGTCATCAGATTATGTTGATTCCATAATTAAAATCTGTAAAGAACAAAATGTTCAAGCCATTTTTGTGGGATCAGAACAAGAATTATTGCCTATTGCATTTGCTAAAGAAAAAATAGAAAAAGAAACAGGTTCAGCAGTACTCGTAAATCCTATAGACGTGATATCTATAGCAACAGACAAATGGAAAACTTTCGAGTTTCTAAAGAAAAATAATCTTCCATGCGCTGAATCTTCATTGCCTGAAAACCAAGAAGAATTTATTGAAGAATTTGGTTTTCCTCTAGTTGTAAAACCACGAGAAGGACATGGTTCATTACACTTTTACATTGTAAATAATAGAGATGAAATTAGACAAGCAATTTCTGCAATTCAAAAAGTAGGCTGGCGTCCAATCATTCAAGAATACCTTGATGGAGAAAATGTAGAATTTACCTCAGGAGTTGTGGTAAACAGAACAGGAAAGAACGTAATGGCTTCAATCTCTATGAGAAAAACGCTCAAACAAGGCCAAACATACAAGGCATTTGTAGATGATTTTCACGATGTACGCAGGTCTGCTGAAGAAACTGCATTGAAATTTGGTTGTAGAGGATCAATCAACATACAAGCAAAAATGATTGAAAATACGCCCAAAATATTTGAAATTAATCCTCGTTTTTCAGCCACTTGTCCGATACGTGCAGTGGCAGGAATTAATGAACCAGATATAGTTTTTCGTAATTTTGTCCTAGGTGAAGAAATCAAAATAGACGCATATCAAAAGCTTGTCTGTATGAGATATTGGAATGAAGTTTATGTTCCGTATTCTACTTATGAAAAAACAAATAGAATGGGAAAAGTTTCAAACTCAGATTCATTCATTCCGGATTATTTTTAAACTAGATTAAAATTTGTCAAACGTATTTTGAAAAAAACATGGTTCCTGCATTTTTTACGATCTTTCTGGCATACAGTGTAGATGTTATTGCAGCCATGATGGTTGCTCCTAAATAAGCAAATACTATATTTTCAAAACCTGATTGTGCTAAAATCGTGCCAGCAATCACGACTATTGACGTTCCTACTATAACAATCGATGCCATCATTTTTATTCTATTTAGGAATGCCATGAATAAACTGTTTACTGCAAATATTGAAAGGAATATGTTACTAATAGATGCAATACGTAATACTTGAATGCTGATTTGGGAACCACCTGCGTGAAAGACGATCGTCGATGCCACAAAATTCAGAATAACAACTGTCGTTATTGCAGAAATAATAGTTATGAGCAGCAATCGCTTGTAGCGTTGTTGCAAAAACGAATTGATTTTTTTCATTTCAGAAATTTTATGATTTATAGTCATATTTCCTAATTGTAAATAAAGTGGGCTCATTAAGACAAATTGTATAATTGATGTTGATAATAGTACTAGTAATGCTAGATCAGCACCTGCATGATACACAGAATTAAACTCCATTGGAAGACCAATGTGCTTAGCCATCGGGTTAAATATCCATGAAAGTATTCTATCTGAAAAAATCATGCAAAAGTAGAATGTTCCAAATAAAAAGTGGGGCATTGTTTCCCATAGTTGTATACTGAGCCTAGACATGATAGTTTTATCGGTTACGCTCATTGGACGATAAAAATGCAATACTTCATTATTTGCTACAGATCCTGATGTTTTAGAAATTATCTTATAGTGATGATATATTGCAAGAACTGATAAAACTACAAACGCTGTACCCAAAGCAACAAAATATCTTGTAGACGTTTCAGGTATGAAATTAGGAAGAAAATAATAAACTGAAAGCAACGCAACAAACGCACCAGAATATGCAAAAATTACATGCTTAATTTTCTTTAATGCGTAAATTATCATGTAGCTAGTTCTATGTAATGAAATTGTTACTGTGCTGATTACACTTACATTTATGAGGTTATATGGAATATGCATAATTGTTGCTATGCCATATAGTGAACATACAGCCAAAGATATGATAAGTGATAACAGAATATAATTTCTTTTTAGTATTCTTTTTACTTCACAGACATTACCTTGATCATGATAAAAAGTAAATAATCTACTGAAAATTTGTAAAACCCCCTCCGTTATTGCAAGCCCAAGAAATACTCCAGCTATAAAGGCTGTTGTTATTGTGATAGGAAGTCCAAAAGCCATCCAAAGCGAGACACCAAAAACTAATAAGAGCATCAATGAGCCTAACCACGGAAAGACCAGACTGAAACCTTCTACTATTCTGTGTTTTGTATCAGGTATTTGCTTGTAAAATGATTTAACAATATTTTCTTTATTTTTGTCCGAGTTATCGTATGCATCAATAAAACCATAAAGATACTTTGAAAGATCGTAATAATCACTAAATCCATATTTCTTTAGTGTTTCTTTACTATATCCTAATACCTCAAGCAGCACAATGATATCTGCAATATTATTGACAACAGGTTGGATCTCTATTATGGATCTTGCCACCTTTTGTGCAAAAATACGAATTTCTTCTGTTAGGATCCTGTCACTATCATATTTTGATATAGGCAATTGAAATTAATCTCCTAAATTGGTAACATGTTATATTCAGCCCTTTTTTTGAAAAACTCTGCCAGATCGGTCAAGCCATCCTTTAATGTAATTTTTGTCTCATATCCAAGAATGTTTTTTATCTTGTCAATATTTGCCAAGCCGAATCGAACATCGCCTGGTCGTGTAGGACCGTACCTATGAAGTATGTCTTTTGTTTTTGTAATTTTTTTTAATGTTTCTAATACTTCGATAATACTAGTTGGTATCCCGGAGGCAACATTAAAGACATCCCCTACCGCGTTTTGTGATTCCATTGCAAGCATGTTTGCTTGTACGATGTCTTTTATATGGACAAAATCACGTACCTGTTTTCCATCTCCGTGAACAGTTGGAATTTCTTTATGTAATAATTGATTCGTAAAAATGGTAATCACACCACTATAGTCATTTAACGTCTGTCTAGCCCCAAACACATTGAAATATCTTAAAGCTACAGTCTCAAGACCATAAGTATTATAGTATGCAGCAAGATAGTCTTCAATTGCAAGCTTTGATGCTCCATATGGTGAGAATGGTTTACACACCATGTCCTCTGAGGCATTATGATCTTTTATTACTCCATATACCGCAGCTGATGAGGCAAAAACAAATCGTTTTACGTTTTTCTCTAAACAAAAATTCATTACATCAAGTGTCATGTTCACATTAACATTGTGAACTAACATGGGTTCACTTACTGATAATGGAACACTTGCAATTGCAGCTTCATGAAAAACTAGATCGATATCACTGACACCAAATAAAAGCCGACCTATGTGCTTTGCATCTCCGATCACTAAATGAAATAGCTTGTTGTGTTCATGTTGTCTTAGATTCTCTATTGAACCTGTGCGCAGATTATCAATGACGTATGTCTCAATGCTTCTGTTGATGAGTTCATCTACTATGTGACTTCCTATGAAACCTGCACCACCAGTGACTATAGCTCTTGAAACTTTCATTGTATGACTACCTCCGCTAATTTTGCTTTCTTTTTTACTTCACATGAATTCATCAAATCTTCATACATTTTTTTTATTTGTTCTACAGTTTTTTCAATAGTAAATTCGTCCTTTACTTTTTTTATAGCCGCCTCTCCTAATTCCTTTCTTAACTGTTCATCATTGAGCAATGTTACTATGCCATTGGCAATATCTTTAGGGCGCATGCTTCTTACAAGTAGGCCACAGCCTTCTAATGCTTCTCTGACACCTCCAACGTCTGCTGCCACGACAGCTTTTCCACAAGCCATGGCTTCTATTATTGAAAAAGGAAATCCCTCTGTAATACTGCTAAACGCAATCACATCGGCTGAATTGTAAGCTTTTTCTGGTTCGCTTGTGCCTCCCATGAACTTGACATTGTCTGTCAAATTGAGACTCTTGATTTTATTTACACATTTTATAGAATATTCAAGATCTGTTGATCTACCATATATGAGACATTGAATGTTTGGTATCACTTCTTTTACATGACTAATTGCTCGTATGAGACAAACAATGTCTTTGTAAGGCTCTATCCTTCCAACAGACACTACTGTTGGTCTGGCATCTTCTCTTTTTATTTCCACGGGGCAGAATTTTTGAATATTTACACCATTGTAGATCACTTTGATTTTTGCTGGATCTGCACCAAGATCTTTCTCCCAATCTGCGTTTGCTTCACAGACTGGTGTTATTACATCTGCAATTGAATACATTGCTCTAGTAATATTGCGCGAAAAAAATTTCCAGAATATTTTAGCTGGTTCATCATATAACACCGCATTATAGTATAACATCAATTCTCTGAACGCTACACCGTGCTCTGTTATTATAACTGGGCAATTGCTTTCGCGTTTCGCACAAATTGCAATCATGGAGGGCAGCCACGCAAGAGAAGAATGTATAATGTCAACTTTTGGCACTTGAAAGGAAAGGAGCTGCATACTTCTGCTAATAAGTTGAAAAGCAGTCAACGTCTCTTTTAGAGACATATTTTCGTAGAGTCGGTCCTTTTTTATATGATCAAGAAAACTATCCCATACTAGATTGTACTCAAAACACTTTTTGGAATCATAAATAATTAAAAATTGATGGAGCTGCCAAATTATTTCTACAAGCTCTTCTGGATAACATGTCTCTGATAATACAACATTTAAAAATTTTTTATATAGAGGCATGAATTCATTTTTAATAACTGATTCTGTTGTACGAAGAATTTTTAATAACAGTGAACGCTTTTCATTATAAAATTCTTCATATCTGTTTGTTCCAAATATCGGTATTTCTATTACCTTGGTAACATTATTAGGAATCGAATATTTTCCATTGCCGTTTGGATTTGAGAGTTGATTTATAACTACAAATTCCCACTCTGGCATGCTGTCTATCAAAGTCTTAGTCCAGGTGTAAATTCCACCTGAAGCATAATTAGGATAAGCATCCCAGCTAATCAGTAATACTTTCTTCAAGAGGGTTGCCTCTGTTTATTCTTAGATGTATTATCTATCATGCTATCTATAATGGGATCTGGTTTTCTTAGACGCATAAATTTCTGAATCTCTTCTTCTATTTTGTCAGAGGCTTGATGATTAGTATGTGTCACACTCATTGTATCAGATGCACGTTTTTTTCTTAGTTTCATCCTTTGCATGATTTCATCTTCACCGGAAAATGGATTCACTTTTCCTGCTAGAAAAAGAGCTTTATTGTAAACTTTCTCAGCTTTATCACCGTCTACACCTAGTAAATAATATTCATAAGCCTCCTGAAGCGACCAAAGAGATTCTCTAATAGACTCTCCAATAATATAATCAGCATTTTCCTCATAAATTCTTGCAGCCTCCAAGTATAATTGACGCGCTGCTATTGGATTACCTTGATGTGCAATACAGATTGCTGCACAAGAACAACTCAAAGCTGCTTTAACAAACAAGTTATTTTTTAAACATTCTGCGGAATCTTTTAAATAACACACAAAGGCTTCAAAATAATTTCCACCATCTTCCAACTTGATAGCATTAAACCACAAATTATCGTCATCGGTAATCCTATCTATCCATGTTTTTACTTTCAATCTAGTTTTATTTGCTATGTGTGTTTTTTAAAATAATGGTAAGTTTCTATAGGTAAAATGTTTTAGTAAATAGTTCTATAACGCTTAAGAAACTTGTTGCACCATTTTATAATTTAGAGGTTACAAAAAATGTGTTCTATTATTGGTTACATTGGATCCGATAAAGCAGCGCCAGTATTAGTTCAAGGGCTAAAACGAATGGAGTATAGAGGATACGATAGTGTAGGAATAGCAACATTTTCTGATAATCAAATTTTAATAAAAAAAGGAGTTGGAAAAGTTGATCAGGTAAATAATACCTCTAAACTAGACACACTTTCTGGCCATATCGGGATTGGTCATACCAGATGGGCTACACACGGTGGGGTAACGTCTGCAAATGCTCATCCACATCCATCAAGCTCAAGCAAAATTGCTATAGTTCATAATGGAATTATTGATAATTTTTCAGAACTAAAAAAAGACTTGCAACAAAAGGGTTTTCTATTTAAAAGTGAGACAGACAGCGAAGTAATTGCAAATCTTTTACAATATGAGTTTGATCAAACAAAAAATGTCAAAAAATCTATGTTACAAACTGTTGGGCAATTAGTAGGGAATTATTCTTTTGTTGCAGTATTTAATGACGGAATGATTGCCGCAGCCAGATTTCATGAACCATTAATTGTAGGAATTGGAAAAGAAGGATATTTTGTCTCAAGCGATGTTTTGGGATTTGTAGGACATACTGATCAAGTGATTTATCCAGATAATCGCGAGTTTGTTATAATTAATACACATGGGATTCAAATGTTTGATTTTGATGGAAATCCAGTAAGACATCAAATAACAAAAATATCAAAAGAATTTGCTGATTCATACAAAGGCGAATATGCACACTATACCATAAAAGAAATCTCAGAACAGCCCAGAACAATATTAAAAGCAGGTCATAATACAAAAATCGAACTTGACCTTGTAGCTGATTTAATAAAACAAGCAAAAAACATGTTCATAACTGGAAGCGGAACAAGCTACAATGCCGCACTTGTTGCAAAACACATTTTTTCAAAATATGCAAAATTAAAGATTGAATCTCTCATATCCAGTGAAGTACCATATTCTCCGAACTTTTTTGATGATCAATCAATATTGATTGCCCTCTCTCAGAGTGGAGAAAGTGCAGATGTGCTTGAGGCTGTAAATATTGCACAAAATGATGGCACAAAAATAATTTCTATTGTAAATATGATGACATCTTCGCTTGCAAATATGTCATCAATCTCGATAGGATTGAACTGTGGGCCAGAGATTGGTGTTGCGGCAACCAAGAGCTTTACCTCACAACTTGCTGTATTGTATCAACTCACTGACAAGCTTTGTGGAAACTGCTTAGGACTTGATTTAAATGAAATTTCACAGGCCATGTCAAAGACATTATTAGATCATTCAAAAATCATAGATATTGCAAAACAACTCAAGAATGTTTCTGACATCTATATACTTGGAAGAGGAATACATTACCCAATAGCTTGTGAGGCCTCACTAAAAATAAAAGAACTGACATATATTCACGCGGAGGGTCTTCCTGGCGGTGAATTAAAACATGGCCCCCTTGCGTTAATGGATTCCAATGTTTATGTTATAATAATTAATCCGCATGATTCAACATATGCTAATACTCTGACAAGTGCACATGAAATAAAGGCTCGTGGTGCAAAAATAATTGGGATCTCTGATAAACCAAGTGATGTTTATGACTTTTGGATACAAATCCCGACAGTTGGTGAAGCTTTTTATCCTTTAATAGAAATCATTCCAATTCAACTGCTTGCATATTATTCTGCTCTTGAGAAGAATGCAGATCCTGACTACCCAAGAAATCTTGCCAAATCTGTTACTGTAAAATAGATGTATTGTTTTTTTACTTATGACTGTTCTAGTAATTTGTTAGCAAATTAAGATAATCTTTAGTTGTTATAATAATGTAAGTCATGAGTTGTGATATTTGTTGGAAAATAGTTGATGATTCTGACATTGAGGTTGAATTTGATTCTGATGAACTTGTCATATGTTCTGAATGTAGAACAAATCATGGAGAAGAGTTTACTTTTGCAAAATTCTAGAATTTTATTACTACAAAAGCAGAATAAAAATGACACATTATAATATTTCAAAAAGATTTGTGATGGTGCTATTTTTTACTGTATTCTCTACTGCCATGTTATTTGCACCAAATTATTTTTTGAAATCGGCATCAGCTGACCAGATGGTTCCAAGAGATGAAGGTGAGATTATTTTTCCAGGTTCAAATGATGCAGGTGGAAACACAAATCACACTGTTTCCATCATTCCCATACAAAACACCACATCTGTAAACACTATACATGTAAACACAAATCACACAGTTTCCATCATACCAACACAAAACACTATACATGTAAACACAAATCACACTGTTTCCATCATCATACAAAACACCACCGTATATGACAAAACCAATCCAGTGGGAGGTTTTAGCAATATTGTATGTAAGAGTGGATATCAATATGTACAAATGACAGGGCAGTATACTGCTGGAGATATTTCATATAAGGTGATTTTTCTACAAATGGAATTATTAGATGGTAATGGTAATGTCATAGCTAAAGGGTCTGGATTTGTGGATGATATTGATGCACATATGACTAAAAATTTTAACGCAATAACGAGATATCCGTCAACCTTCTCATCATGTATTATTCAAATTGATGGCACAATTCCAAAATAACTTCTGGAAATGTTGCAGTTACTGAATGGGCAGCTTCTAGTGTTTTGAGCCTTCAGTTCATCCATTAGTAAATAAAGAAAATCTACACCAAATTTCAAAAATTCTTCATACATCTACTGTGTATTAAAGCCTGTAATTCAATTATGATTAAGCTATAATTTCTTGTCTTTTTTCTGATTTACAGGAAAGCAATTCCATTATTCTATAATATGAGTTCAAGTACAGTGTACCTTTTTCAGTTATTTTGTAAATCTGTGTATTTTCTTCATTTTTTATTAATGAGTTTTTTTGTAATAATTCTAGGCATTTATTTAATTTCCACAAGGATAAACCCGTATGACTAGATAGATCGTGTATATTTTCTAAATTGATGTTTTTTAGAATGCTAACACACATCTCGTTCTCGTCATGATATCTCATGTTTTATGACTAGTGACCTTGAATTTAACCAATTTGTCTGATCAATATAGTACATTGTTCTATACTTGCATTATGATCTATGAATTAACCATGAATATTTGCTAAATAAAAATTTGAAACTGCAGAGCGGTGTCAAATATGACACACTGGGTTTGGGGTATGACTCTACAGTTTCTGTTATCTTTCCACTATAAAGGAAATAAGATTTGTGCAGTTCTCTTCTAGTACATTGTTCTATTTTGGTTTGAAATAATGGTTAAAAACTATATCAAACTCCCTGATTGAGTGGCAACTATCAAGTTAAATCAGTCCAAGAAACTTTTTTTGACACAATCTTGTCTTAAAGATCAGAAAACCATGGACTATATTCTAAAAGCTACTAGGAAACAAAACTTTCCAGAAAAAAACATAATCAAAGGCGTAAACATAGATATAACAAAGTCAGGAGATTATCTAGTTCGGTGTTTAGATGATACAGTACACTTGTTTGAGATACAGTTGACTATTCCGTCTGGCTTTACAACAAATTTACTAGGAAATTTATAATATGATGTTAGTGTACTTTTGTTTGTTACACTATAACGTGTCACTTAATTGGTATTTGCACAAAACATCTCTAAAATTTCTGCAATTATTTAGAAAAAACATGCCTTCACTTGTCAATTTATATCGTCGATTATTAGAAGTATCATATCTTAGGACAAGCCCTGCTCCGATTAGTTTTTCACAATTCCTAGTTGCGGCACAATGAGACATATTAGTAAATCGCGCTATGGAACTGATGATAGCATCACTTGAGTATTGTAAATGTTCTAAAATCTGAATGAGTTGATCAAGTTGTCCTCTTTTTTTCTTATTTTGCTGGTTTTGTTCAATCAATTGTGGGTATATTGATAGTTCTTGTCTGGTCATGCTATTACCCTGAGAATAATCTTTTATAATTCTGTGGCATGTAATAGACAATTACATGCTTTTTTTTATCATCTTTTAACTCAATAATTGTATCTGTATTTCAAATATCTCTTGAAAACTCTACATCTTTCAGCATCTGATGTTTATTTCTTTAACCATATCATAGAATTTTTGAAATTCTTTAAAGAATTTGATTCCTTTTTCAGTGATTGTAAAAATATGTTTTCTTTCGTTTCTGATAGATCTTATCATATCTGCGTTAATTAATTTCTGGCAGTTGTTCATTGCTGTAGTGTATGACAGATTTGCCTTTTGAGATATTTTAGATATCAATATGCCATCAACACCTGCATCCATACATGCTTGGAGAATATCTCCAGTTATGCTCAAAGTAGATCTGTGTTGATGTTTTAAAAATAATTTACTTGTAGGCAAGTCAGTTGAAGTGCTTGTCAATGTCATTGAAATTTATTTTATATGAAATCCTACTATTATCCATGATCGAAAAATTCTAGCTAGAAATACTACTTATTGTAGCGGTGAGCGAACCTTAATAACAAGTTGCAAAATTTTTTATACAAAAAAATTAATCAATATTAAACAATACTTGAATTTTAATTTTAAGTAATAAGAAATACATGTCTTAACAGGGCATTGACAAGAGTTATCAGTCAAGACGTGATGCCGCTTTCACTGTATATTGTGGTAAAACATTTTTTCTTTTCTGATTACAACTGAGAAGATTGTTACAGTACAAATCTACTTCAATTTTTTAAACTTTTAACGGGAAATGAATGTATCCAAAAAATGAAAACTCTGTACTTTGGAATAATTGGTGGAATTTTTATCATGGTTATTTTTATCAGTAATACTGCATTAACTGCGCAACAAGACTCTAACAACCAATCTACATCAAGCACAACTACAGGAGACTTGGCTACGCGGATTGGAGGTAACGCCATAGGCATCTATTATCCAATGTATGATCTAAGCGAGCTTCCTCAAGTGCTTGCAGCAAAGAAAGCTTTCTCCATCGTACCATTCGATGTAAACATAAATCCAGAATCTGGACCGGGAACAGAGCCTTCTATATCTTGGGCAGATGCGATCACCCAGCTCAAGAATACGGGTGACGTAGTTACAGGTTATGTACCTACAGGATACGGAACAAGGACTGTTGCAAATGTAGAAGATATGATATCTGCATACCATCAATTCTACCCCAAACTAGATGGAATAATGTTCGATGAGGTGTCTAGCTCTTCATCAGAATTTACATTTTACCAGACAATCTCAAACTATGCAAGGTCGCTAGGTTTCTCATACATACGAGCAAACCCAGGAAATTCAATACATCAAGGCGATGTACAACTCTTTGACCATATAGCAATATACGAATCTTCAAGATATCCAGATGAATCGACACTTCAATCAAGAACCTTCTATCCTCAATATTCAAAGGATGTAGTTGGTTTTGGTGTCACAATACATTCTCAGCCAACATATAATTCGACTTGGCTTCATATGGCAACAAAATATCTGAAGTGGGTTTACATCACAGACCAAACAGAACCAAATCCATATGCTGTATTTCCATCATACTTTAACCAGTATCTTACTGATCTTTCATCTTTAGACATGGCCCTAACAATAAATGATCTGATCAACAATGTAAAATCAATGAATCTACAGGAAGATGAAACAACAATCTTTGATTCTAAACTTCAGGTAGCAATTAAATCGCTTAACTCAAACAACAATGAAGCCAAGAATCAGCTTAACGCATTTATTCACGAGGTTAACGCACAAACTGGAAAGAAGATAACGCAAGATCAAGCAAATCAATTGATACGATCTGCACGAAATATTCTAAACTCAATACACTAGATTTTTAAAAAAAGTTCCAGAAAAAAATTGTAAAAATTCTAAGAATTATCTTTTCTTGATAGACAAGGTTTTTTGTACCTCGTTCATGCTGCTAATGAATTTCTGCTTTGCTTCATATTCATCTGATACCTTGACAACAATTTCAGATGACGAAAACATTACATCCTTGACTAAAATTGGTGCACTTAGTCCTAACAGCTCACTCAATATGTCAAATATGTTGTTAAACTTGGTTCCGTTTTTGTACTTGAAGATTGTATTGCCTTCTGATAGTTTTGGGGGCAATTCTAAAGGAATCACCAACTCTGGTGAAGTAATTTCTGTAACAAAAGTATTGGTATCATTTTTTATCATCTCGACTAGTTTTTCTTTTTCAGACACAAGCTCATTTTTTATCTTTTCAAGTTCACCCAATTCGTCATGATACTGTTCTCCTACCATCTTTGCAAATGTGGACTCTGTGACACTCTTTAATGGAACTTCATGAATTCTAAAATTAACTCTGGCAAGCTCAGCTTCTACATTGGTTAATTGCTGTCTATTGGATTTTATCCTGCCAGCTATCTCTTCAAGATACTGAAAATCAACCATCTTTCAATACCTAACTAAACTGATGAACTACGTCCATCAGGCTCTGCTTGAATTCTTCTGTAGTCAAACCCCATCTACCATATTCCTCCTTGTAAGCATCCCATGAGACTTCGGCCTCGCTTGCAATTTCAAGTATTTTTGGTCCTATCGCCTTTGTGTTAACTAGAATTGTCACGTTTGCCTGTTCGCTTTCAAGTATTGGTATCTTGACAAAAATCATTCTAGAATCTTCAATGTTAAATCTGTCTTTGATGATTGCCTTGAGCGCATCTCTTTCTTTTACATCAAATTCTCCGCTGACTTTGACTAGTGCACAGCAAGAATCCTTTGGACCGCCCTTGTCTCGGACATCATTCTCATCAATATCGAACAAAAGTGCGTCTTCTTTTTTGTGAATGTGTTCTACAATTCTTTCCATGGTGTTGCTTTTTCCTTTTGACATTAGATCTGTACTCCATATTTTTTCCTCAGATATGATTGGGATGACCCATGGAATGGCAAATTTTGGTCGTTTTGTTGCAAGCCATGTTCTATAGTTTGACATGTCCCATTCTGTTTCTCTTGCAAATGATGAAACAAACATCGAAATGGCACTTGCTGCAATCAGATTCATACCGCGATAATCCTTCCAGCCTACTTCTTGTTCTTTTGGAAGATCATCAATTATTGATGGAATCTTGTCCAATTTTTTTTCAAATCTATGAGCTAAGAGTCTTAGGGTTTTATTTGAAAAGAGTATTGAACAATCACTATATTTTATTTGGTGTTCTAGATTCATCACTATGTTTATTGCAGCAGCCTCAAAAATTATAGGATCCCATCCAAACTCTGGTAAAAGTCCTAATGTTGCAATGGTTGCATGCTCTTTAGTATCTTTTTTTATGTATTGGATAAATCCACTTGCAAATGAACTGCCAGTTCCGCCTCCCATTGCAAACGGTACACAGAATCCCCTTACTGGTTCTGGTGAAAGAGCGGCAATTTGTTTTTGCATATCAAATTTAGTACTTACCTCTTTTATGAATCGGGTTCTGCCCTCTGCCCAATTTCTTGCTGCTCCTCCTGAACCATGAATTACGTGTTTATCTCTTAGGGCAAAAAGATCAGGATATGATTGTAAAATGAGATTTGCAGCTCTTGGATCCAAGTCAATTAGCAATGCTCTTGGTATGAGTGGTATCTCTCCACTTCCATATGATGGTGGAAATCTCAGTATGGTGCTGCCGTATCTTTTGAGCACTCTGGATTCTTCCTTTTCACCTTTAAGAGTAGGTTTGAGCGGGTCTGCACCTACATCAAGAAGTAATCTTCTGTATGCTTCTGCACCCAATCCTATGCCGCAATGACCAAAACATGTCATTAGCACCGGGGCTGGTGGCAGTGGATCAAACTTTGACAATATTACTCACCATTATACAGAATGATTTGTCTCTTTAACCAACAAGTGCAAGAATGTAAAGTGTCAACTTGACTGTTATAGACATTAAACTGTGATAATAGCAAATTTGTAGACCTAATAGCAATCTTGGTGTGATTGCATTTAAGATTTAAGGAGAAAAGATTCATCTAAGACAAAATTCATTAGGTTTCTTTTAGCACTTTCTTTAGTTCTTGAAACTCTTCAATGGTAATTTCTCCAGCAGCAAGTCGATTTTTTAGAATTTTAAGAGCATTGTCTTCTTTTGATTGAACTTTATCTGATTTTTTATTTTGTCCTTTGGTTTTTTTTGTTTTGATTTCTTTTTCTGATTTAATTTGTTCTTGTTCCTCTAGAGTTTTAATTAGACTTTCTACATATTTGTAATCTGACATGTATAGGGGGGTGCCATGTTTTAGTACATTGAAAATCTCATGTAGTCTATTACTGTCCCCTTTACCAGAATCAATTAATTTTTGAACTGTTTTTATTAAATCATCAGACAATTTTTTTCACCTATTTTACCAGTGTCCTAAATCGCAAATCATCTTTTATGCTCTTAAATGATTTGTCCTTTATTGCCCAGTTTTTAATAGTCTTACCGTAATGTGATATGGCCTCTGCAAGTAGGATGAGGGATTCATCAATCTCGCCAATCTCTGCCTTGCTACGGGATTTTGCATATATTACGTTACCATTTTTTGGATGCTCTTTTAGCACTGAATCAAATGCATCTATGGCATCTAAATGCCTGCCAAGTTCGGCTAGCTCTGTTCCTCTGTAAAATGAGACCTCATTATACTGGGGATCTATCTTCAGCACACCATCAAAACAGGCAAGTGCCTCCTCATGTTTTTTTTGTTTGCCTAATACCAGTCCCTTGTAAAACAATGCGTCAATATTTTGTGGTTCCAATCCTAGGCAATTATCAAGACACGATATCGCTTCATCATATTGACTGAGTTTGTTTTTTGCTATTGCCTTATTGTAAAAAGATGCTGCATAATCTGGTTTGATTTTCAAAGCTTTGTCATATGATGCTATGGCCTCTTCATAATGACCAATTTCTGCAAGTGAGTTTCCTATGTTGTTAAGAGCAGCAACATGTTTTGGATCTATTCCTAAAATCTTTTCAAAACATGAAATGGCCTCTCTATTTTTATCAAGATTGGTTAATGCCAGTCCTTTGTGGTATAGTGCATCAACATTTTGAGGATCTGCCTTTAGAGCCTTGTCAAAAAATGAAATTGCATCCTTGTCTTTGTTAAGCTTGGCAAGTGAAATTCCTTCAGAGACTAGTGCTTCAATATCCTTTGTTTGTCCAAAAAACTTCATTAAAATCACTTATCTTGTGTTTGAGATTAATATTGTGATCCTATTGTGAATTTTCTTCTGTAACAGTATCTGGAAATGCTTTTTTGATGTATCTTGCTAGTGCTGGATACTGTATTATCAAGGACGCAAGAACCACACCGAAAGTTATTGTTTGTAAAGTTTGCTTAAACTCACTTTCTGGAAGTGTTGCAACCAACGCTACAGATAACGCTCCTCTCATGCCACCAATCCAAACAACATTTCTCCATTTCATTGGAATATTCTCTTTAGTGAATTTGTTAGTTAGACGGAGTATTGGATAAGTGGATACAGCTCTTGCAGCCAACACAACAACAAATGCCAGTATTATCAATGGTAGATTTTGACCGATTCGCATCAAGTCCATGCTTAATCCTAAATAGAGGAAGGCTAGTGAATTGGCAAAAAAAGCAATCATCTCCCAAAAATTCGAAGTATATGTTCTTACTTTGGGGCTGATGATTTTTTCACTTTTCATTGTTATATTTCCAAAGTATAGTCCTGCAACAGCTGCTGCTATTAGACCAGACATACCTAATGAATTTGCAACTACTACAGAGCCAAACATCACTGCAACTGAAAGAGCTGTTTCTGAAAATGGATCATCTAATAGTTTGTGCAATCTATGTGCAGCTGCAGAAATAGCCAACCCGACAGCTATTCCTCCAAAAAATACTATCGCAAAATTTTCTAATTGTTGAATAATGTTTACATTTATTCCAGCATTAACACTCGGTATTTCTAGGGTTGAACCCTGTGCTAGTGCTATTGCAATTATTGATGAAAATATTATAACGCCAGTTGCATCATTGAAACTTGCTTCAGACTCCATTAGGGTGGAAAGTAATTTTGGTGTTCTGACCCTCTTGAATATCTCTATTACAATGGCTGCATCTGTTGGTGCAATCAAAGCTGCAAATGCAAAAGATACGATAAATGGCAAACCTGCAACATAAAATAAAAGAAATCCGCCTACTAGGGTTGCAAGAAGTACTCCAACAGTAGATAACAACAATGTGGATATTTGCACTTGTTTGAATTCTTCATGTTTAATTTTCATCATTGCCTCAAAAATTAATGGCGGAACTATGAAAACCAGAATTAATTTTGGGTCTACCTTGAACTGGGCTATATTCGCAAAATTAAGTCCTGTAAAATGAGACAAGGAAATTGCAATTCCTATTCCAACAAGAATCATTGTGTAAGGAATTTTTATCTTAGATGAGATCAAAGATGCGATAAATATTGTAACTAGAAACAACGGAATCAAATACTCTGTACTTAGAAACTGGGTTAGAATAGAGCTGGCCATATTGATTACGTTCCTCAAGTTTCCAAATTATAAAAAGAGTTCCAAGGAATCGTCTTGTTGTTTTTAAAATTAGAAAAGCATGTAAAACTATCTTAAAATTCTAGACCAAATTCTTGTTGCGTTGTTTTCAGAAATTTAGAATTAATTCTAATTCGCTCCAAAGTCTGGGCAATCTTCATTTCAGTTCCAGGCGTTCTGTGTTTCGTAAAGAAGCATCTTACCTCTTGCTCTTTTTTGATATCAGATTCTATGGCCATAGTGCCTATGATTCTATTTAACAATGGATTGCCTACTCCGAATCTTACTACTATTTTATTCCAATTTTTCTTTATCCATGGCCAGATCAATTCCTTTCCAAAGGGGTTGGCAGCCATTCTCATAATAGGTACAAACAAGTTTTGAGAACGAACCTCCTTTGACAAAGTAAACTGTAATGATTGGAAAAGAAGTTTTGTATCTTGGAAATTAGATAACGCGCCAAGGAATCTTATTTTTTCTTCCTGGGATGGTGCCTTTCTGTACATTTTTCTTAAAAGTTGGTATGTTTTCTTGTCACCGCTCCAAGCTACTAGAGAATACACTGCGCTACGCAAATCTGGATCAAGTGAGTTTGATTTTAAGAAACCAGAAAATCTTTTTTGAGCATCCTGCAAAATTTCATCATCGCCAAGCTTGCCAAGAGAGCTAATGACCGAATTTCTAAGAAGAGCATCTGTTGGTTTTTCTCCCTTTCTTGGCTCCCATCCCAGTCTTTCAAATATTCTTCTAAAGTATTCCTTGTTGTATTCTTTAATCTCATCCCCAAAACTCTCCTTAGATAACAGGCCGTAAATGAAATTCAGGCTGCTTACTATGTCTGCTAGGACCAAATAATCATCTTCTTCAGCATAGAATTTTACAAATTCAAGATACCTGTTCAATGATACTTGATTGGAAATACACAGGGCAAATAGATCATGTTGAAGACTCCAACGATCTACATTGCTTAGCATTTTTTCTTGTACTAGTTCTCCTAGCCGCTCTAGTGTTTCATCATCATATTTTACCCTGTAGAAACCCTTCTGGCCTGAATTTATCTTAAACCAACCAAATTCACTATTAATTGGAATTGTAATAGGCTTGGTCATCAATTTTGAAACAAGTTTGTTACCTGTTTTTACAGAAACTGGTATTATCCAATTTCCAACTTTTGATCTTCCATTCTCAAGCAAGAATCTCTTTTGCTGTAGTTTTATTTTAGAATCATTTATGGTTGCCTCAATTAATGGATATCCTACTTGCCTAACCCAACTGTTCATCATCTGTCTTACAGGTTTTCTTGATACTGATGCCAGTGAATTCCAGAGATCTTCACCTTTGGCATTGCTATACTTGTGTTTTAAAAGATAATTGTGTAATCCAGTACGGAAATTCTTTTCTCCAAGAAAATCTTCTAACATCATTAGTACACATCCTCCCTTGTTGTAACTTATCTCATCAAAAATCTGTCTCACATCAGAGGGACTTTTTACTTTGACATCAATTGGATGGGATGTTTTAAGTGAATCAAGACTCAAACCTCCCGTCATCTCAGATATTAGAAATTGATCCCAGAAATCCCACTCTGGATAAAATTTGTCTACTGCTTTAGTAGCCATAAATGTAGCAAAGCTTTCATTGAGCCATAGATCATTCCACCATTTCATAGTAACCAGATTGCCAAACCACTGGTGTGCAATTTCATGAGATACTACTTCGGCAATATGCTGTTTAGTTTCAGTTGAGGATGTTTTTGGATCATAGAGCAATACCGTCTCTCTGAATGTTATTGCTCCCCAGTTTTCCATGGCGCCTGATGCAAAGTCTGGAATTGCTATCATGTCTAGTTTTGGAAGCGGATATTTTATTCCAAAATAATTTTGAAAATACGAAAGAAATTGTTTTGTAAATTCAAGGGAAGCCTTGCCCAACATTTTCTTGCCTTTTGTTGTAATGATTCTAATCTGCGTCTTGCCAAGTCTACCCTCTAAAAACTCGAATTCACCAACACCAAGATACAAAAGATATGTTGACATTATTGGCGATCTTGCAAACCTGAATGCTGTCTTTTTTCCATTTTTCTTTTTGGATGTTACTGGCATGTTAGAAATTGCAGTTAAATTACTATCCACAATAAGAGTAATATCAAAAGTTGCCTTGGCCTCGGGCTCATCCCAGCATGGAAAAGCTCGTCTTGCATCTGCAGCCTCAAATTGAGTGGTAGCAAGAAGTCTTTCTTTACCCTTGTATTCGTATTTGCTTCTGTAAAAGCCGACAAGTTTGTCATTTAAGGTACCTGTAAAATCTATTGAAAGTATGGCCCTTCCTGAAATCTTTTCTGGTAAAGAAAGAACTAGTTCCTCATTTTTGGCATCTAGCCGTATCTTGGGCTTGATAGTTTTTTTATCTAGTATTATTTGGCAGTCCTTTATCTCTAATTCTGCAGAGTTTAGAACTATCTGCCTTGTGGCACTTGCCTGTATGGTGATCTTTTCTCTTCCTTTGAATCTGAATTTATTAAAATCCGGCTCAAATTCCAGATCATAGTTAATTGGGAAAACTGACTTCACGATATTCTAGTTCTAAAAAACGAGTAATATACCTTTGATCTAACGTAGAACACTAACTAGCCAATGTGTGAAATAGAAACCAAGGAATACTATTGCAACGGCCTTTACTGTCTTGCCAGTTGTCATTGCAATTGTGTATTTTATAATGTTGTATCTTTTGGTTCCAGCTACAATAGATACAACATCTCCAACTATAGGAAGCCAAGGGGAAAAGAAAATTATTGTAACCCAACCGTACTTGGCCATCATACCTATGCTTTTTTGCTGGTATTTTTCAGGAGTTTTTTTGAATTTTTTTAGTAGCCTTCCATTATATCCAATATAGTATGCAATATAGCCGCCAATTATGGAACTAATAGTTAGAACCAAAAAGACATCTATTGGGTTTATTCCGCCCAAAAGCAATGCAGAGATGGTTGCCTCTGTTGGAATTGGAATAAAACTTGAGAACATTCCATTAAAAAATAGTCCCAGTAGACCATATTTTATGAATAAGGTGTTATGTAGTATGGAATTGATGGCATCGCCTAACATTGTCTGACATCCTTTCTAGCTTGTTTTAAATGAATTGCCAAATTTTTCATCATAATCATAAATTGCAATGGCAATCTGAGATAACAATTTCATTTTTGATTTTTGCGCTTTGGGATTGTTGCTATAGTCTTTTTGTTCTACAAGAATTTGTAGACGTTCTAACTGTACACGTGCAAGACCCTTTACACCTCTTTGTGCTACGAGATCTAAAAGTTGTAGTCGTTCAAGATCATCATTAGAATCAGACATTATACTAGATAGAAATCAAGTTGTTTAATATTTATCTTATATCTAGATTGATTATGATATACAAAGTCTCTGTTACATTTCACAAGGATTTCATTCTAGTAAACAATGATGAGATATCTGTAGGGATACAATCAAAACCAGAAAAAGGTGAAGCTAATAGGGAACTGATCAAGAAACTTTCAAAACACTTCAATGTATCACAGTCTCAGGTAAAGATAACATCTGGAGAAAAATCCAGGAAAAAATTAATTCAGATAATAACATAAAATTTCTAGAATTTTCAAAACCCTAAAAAGTGCCATATCATTATGGTAATATCAAATGAAATCAATGCTATTTTTGATGACCATATTTGTATTTGCAGTTATGCTAGTACCAATATTGCACAATGCTTTTGCTATCCAAGGAGATGTGTCTTCTACCGCTATGAAAACTGGAACTTGGGAGACCAAGGTAAACAAACAAGTTCAGATAACATCTGATGTGACAAACGGTCAGGATAAGACTCAACCTTTTGCATATCTGGTGCAAATTCAAAATCAAGATGGAGTGGTGGTATCATTATCGTGGCTCACAGGCTCGTTAGACCCCGGTCAATCTTTGAATCCTTCACAATCCTGGACACCTGTATTGGCAGGAACTTATACTGCGCAAATATTTGTGTGGGCAGGAATAAACAATCCTGATGCATTGTCTCCACCATTAAACATGATGATCACTGTAACCTAACTATTTTCAATAAGATCAGAAATTATTATTTTATTTTTGTGACTCGGCAAGAAAAGTACTCATGTTTTTGTGCACTAGAGGAATTACTTTTTTTATTATGGTCTCATGGAAGTTTGGAGTATCTGCATCAAAAGATAACAACAGGACGTAGGACAGTCTGCTGGCTTCATCAGCAATTGGAATAGTTGCCCGTGTAATTTTGGAATAATGTGAACTTGCATACAAAATTCTGCCCAAAAGATATTCCCACCGTAGTCTGGTGTATTGTCGTGTTGCTGCAGTTATTGCGTATTGTGCGCGCTCTTCCGGTGTGAGTAATGCTTGCAGACCTTTTCTCTCTGCAGTGGCCTCTAATTTTCCATCCTCATCTGATATTCCTGCAAAGCGAATTGATGAATCCAGCGCTATTACTTTATCGCAAAATTCCTGAAAGAACTTTTTCATCAATTAGTGTATTTTGTGGAGGTATATTTATCATTACAGATCTTTGAAAATAATCAAAACGTCATTTATTTATCAAGAGTTACTTGCTTTGGTCTAAATGTTTGAAATAGATAGTTACAAAATAACATTAACGCAATCCATATAGCTAACATAAGAATTGGCGTCCAATGGCCTATGCAATTCTGACAAAGAAATCTGTTTATCAAAAAAACCACCAGTCCTCCAACAAAAACTCCTATGGAATAATCTAATAGCCTCCACCAAAAATACTTCATTGGCTTTGTATGATATAACCAAAATATAAAATTGTGACAATGCTTCTAATAGACAATAATTGAACGAAACTACTGAACATTCAGTTCATTGTGAATACCGCAACAAAAATGGATACCGCCATGATTTCTGTGCATGCTGGTGTCATAAACTGGAGAAGCTAAAGAATCAAAAATAAAGTTCCGCTTATTAAGGAGAATTGAATAGAAATGGATCTGAAACCAAAAAGTCCCAAAGAATCAAAGGCCGAGATGACAGTCAGAATGTTTCCATCTGATGCAAATCCAAACGGTAACGTCTTTGGAGGCGAGATTTTAAAACAAATTGATCTTATTGCTGGTTTAGTGGCACAAAGACATGCAAGAATGAATACGGTAACAGCTAGTATTGACAGAGTTAATTTCCTTAAACCTGTTTTTGTTGGAAATGCTATCATACTTAGTGCCAGAGTAAACTATGTTCACAGATCATCTATGGAAATTGAAATCAAAGTTGAATCTGAAGATTTGATGAATGGAAACATAACGCTTACAAATACTGCATTTGTCACAGCAGTAGCGCTTGGACCTGACGGCAAAACAAGAGAAGTTCCCCCATTACTCTTAGAAACTGATGAGGAAAAGAAAAGATTTGCAGAGGGAGAAAAAAGAATGAATCATAGGCTCAAGGAACGAAATACAAAATAAAATCAATGTTACAATTTTTTTTCAAAATTTATTTTAATATTAGATAGATCAACACTGATAGCCACCTGGAGGGCCATTTTTTACAGTGTTTGCAAAATCTGTACCAGAATAATCTTTGCTAATTGTAAATGGAATGATGCCAAAAATTGGTGCGTCAAGTTTTGTTGTAACTTTTGCCTCAGTTGCATTAAAACCCGAACCCATGTTTGCAACTTCGGAAATTGCTTGCCTGTCCAAAGTAAACGTACCCTCTAAAATTGTGGATGATTTTGGAGATATTGTAATGCCGTCAATTAAGGCTGTTTCAAGAACTTTGGACTTGTAAATGGCGCTTATCTGGTAATTATGAAAACTAACAGGAAAGTAAGATGGGTTGCAGGCCTGAGCTTGAATATGTAGGACCGTGTCAGAAATTGCATATTGATTACCCTGATGTGGTTTTATCTGCAATGAAGTAACCGCATATGCATCAGCTCCTATGTAGCCGAAAAATATAGCTGCGGCAACAATTCCAGCTATAGCTATTTTTTTTCTGTCAATTTTTGGTACTTTTGGGACTGTACTTGCTTCAGGAATACTAGGATCGGATTCACTATCTGGCTCGTTGATTGACTCTGAGGTATTTTCAAATGTAATGGAATCATATTTTGTTTCAGATTCAGTTAAAGAAAGACTCTCAATGTATTGCTGATCAGATAATTCAAGAGGCTGTTCATTCTGAAGGGAGTTTAAAATATTGCGCAATCTCTCACCATTCCCCTTTCCTGCATCGACGAGTCCTTGAACTTTCTTGATTATCTCTTCAGACATATACTCTGCCCGATTTATACTGAATTTAAAGTCATGCTATTGTGATACAAATATGCCCAAATTCTAGAATTATATTCTAAAATCAAGATTACATTAATCCATTCAAACCCATATCTAATAGAGATTACATAATACAACATGTCAAAGATCAAAACTATTGTAAAGTCAGTCGTGCTAATAATTAGTGGAATAGCGATAGTTGTCGTTGGAGGATTTATGATGGGTGCTATTGCAAGATTATGGACAGGCAAAGAGCCAAAAAATCCTAAAGAATCTGAAACTAAAAAATGAGTTTAGAAAATTGTAAAATAAAACGTATTATTCCTACATAGAACTTAAGTATTAGATTTCACAAATTAATCTCATGTGTGAAATGATTGATGAGATAGAAATTGAACATCTGAGAATGGCATTAGCACGTGCAAGAAAAGAAACCAATCCTCAACCAGAAGAGGAAAAACCACTTGCAGCTGTAGCACAATAAAATTATCAAATTAGTATTTTGTTTACACAAAATATTAATAATTATACATACGGAAAACGTATGTTAAATAACTTTGAAGAATAAAGACATGATCTAGATTTTAATGCGGTTTCTTGTAATTTAGCCTTATTCAAACACCTTTTCAAACTGATGAATTGTTGGTAATCAATTTTAGTTAGCACCAATAACCCGATTCCATTGAAACATCGTCTCGAGATCGTCATTTCCATAGGTTGTGTGCTATCCATCATTGCATCTTTTTCTTTCTTAAACCAAAGTGCATTAATTCATTCTGGTGAAACTACACAATCAAACAATGAGATGCCAAATGGAAACTATATTGTTCTAACTGGATGCACCACGGATTCTGATGGAACAGGCAGGACAGATGTCTTTTGCCCAAATCATGATGTATTTCACTTGTCAAGAGACCCGCCAATAGCAGAATCAAAATGGACTGATGTACAATTGACGATAGATAACGGTCAATATACTATACAGTATACTACTCCAATAGGAACTAACCAATACACATTGGTTGCTTACAATACATCTACTCCAATTAAAAAAATATTCAGTTCCCCAAGTTATGCTGTTCAGCAAATTAGCCAATCAGTGGAATCTGAAAAGCAATCTATAGGAAATATATTTGAACAAGCGACACAAACCTTCAATGCAAAACCTCCTCCAACAAAAGAGGAACTATATCAATATGCTTTGCAAGTAATTAACCAAGACAGGAAAGCTCATAGATTAAACCCTGTAGCATTAAGCAATATTTCTTCTGCACAGAATCATGCAGACGATATGCTAAATTCAGGATACTTTTCGCATTGGAATACTGATGGCGTCAAACCTTATGTAACATATACCAAACTTGGTGGAAGAGGAAATGTAGATGAAAATATTAGCGTTACAGCAGCTTACTGCCCTTCGTCAAGCTGTATGCCAAATTCTTTTGATCCTTTCAAACAAATCAATGACAGCGAATACAACATGATGTACAAGGATGCAGGCTCTTACTGGGGACACAGAGATAACATTCTCAATCCATATCATACCGATGTGAATATTGGAATTGCCTATAGCAATGAGAGATTTTATTTCGTAGAACATTTTGAGAGCAATATTGTAAAATGGCAAACCATCAAACTAGAGGGTAACCAACTTCATCTAGTAGGACAGATGCCTTCAGGATATTCATTGTATCAAATAGAAGTGTTTGCAGATCCTAGTCCCAAGTCTCTGACAAATAATGATCTTAATGGAGCATCGCCGTATAATTTTGGATATTATGATCAAGGAGACTTTGTAGGAATAATATTGCCACAACCAGACTCTAATTCACATTATCCGGAATGTTCCCAAGGAAAGGCAATACTTGAAACCACAAAGGGGAAACTATGTACAGACTATGTAACCTATTCTAATGTAAGCACAATTGGCAACGGAATAGACATATCATTTGATGTTTCAAAATGGATGGGTTCAGGATTGCATACCGTTTATGTTACACTGAAAGATCAAAATGGCATTCAAGCAGACACTACATCTCTGACTCTGGAATATCTGAAATAAGTATGTCAAAGAACATTTAGTACTAAAAATTCCGTAGTCGATTAGTAACACTTCCAGTCCTAGTTGATCCTTGTAATGAAAAGTAATTTTATGGATAGGGATTTTTTATTTTAATCTGAGATGTAACATTTTGCACATCAGACGACACCATTTTTATTTCAGACACAACGTCTTTACCTTTGACGGTGACATTGGAAGTTGCCTTTTCCGTGGAACTAAGTGTCTTCTCAACTACTGGGCGCGCCAAGTCAAATATGTTTGTAAAGTAGAATATGGCAACTATTGCAATTACTGCTATTACTATGCCTATAGCTGTACCGTTTTTGCCCATTGTGGTATAATGTGATTTTTTTAATAAAACGTTAACGCATAAATCATCAGTTTCACAGCAAGTTAAAACATAATCACAGGTATTAGAAAACAATGTTCACTAGTATTTTAAAATAACAATGTTCGCTAGACTCGAATCATTGATCATTTAAAAAAATATCTATTTGTACATTCACAAAAAAATTTCTATTTATCCATTACTACTTTTAGTTACTGATGAGAGAGAAGTTTTACATAAATATTTTAAAAACAAAATGTTCACAATGAAAAAAGCTGTCGGTGTCGCACTTGGGATCCTGGCCTTTGTCATAGCTGGAGCTTCAGTGTATGGAATTTTTAGTTTAAATGAAACAATTCAGGCAAAACCAAATCAAATTCAAGTATCAAACTATTCGGCACAAATTGGTTCATTACAACCACAAATCAATTCAATTAGTAACAATGTGTCATCTTTGAATACACTAAAGGGTGACATCACAGACATTAGGGGAAAATTATTTGATTTGGAATCCAAGATAAGTCAGGCACAACAAACTTCAGTGTCTGTGAAACCGGAAATACTCACAAGCCAGTCTACCTATTTCCCAGGTGAAATATTATACATTGTAGCAATTGGTTTTGATCCACAAGAAGCAGTTCAAATACAATTACTTGACAATTATGGATTTGCAATAATGCAAAAAGATGTTTTAACAGATTCATCTGGAAGAGTTTTGGATTATCTACAACTACCTAGCAATCTAGAACCAGGAAGCTTTCAGGTTAAACTAGTCTCAGGACAGCTTACGGCCTCACAATCAGTTACAATCATGCAATCAAGTCCAGTCTCTGTGTCATCATCTTATCCGTCATATCTATTCACTGCACAAACAGACAAGACCATATATCAAACAGGAGAAGAAATTGGGATCTTTGGAATAGGCGTTCCTAACACCAGTGTTACGGCCATTCTCACAAGTCCATTAGGGACAACATCCGAAGCAGTTACGACGGTGCAATCGTATGGCACTTATAACATGTTTTTTTCTGATTCACCGCCTTTTGAGACAGGAACTTGGTCGATAGTAGTAAAAGATCAAGGAATAGAAAAAATACTCTTTGTCACTGTACAATTGGGCAATTCTAGTCCGCCTACATTTACCGCACAAACCGATAAGACCATATATAAAAAAGGAGACCTAATTCAGATTTCTGGAACAGGTCCATCTTATGCCAGTGTAAATACTATCTTGACAAGCCCATCGGGAATAAAATACAATGGTGCTGCTACCATAAACTTTGACGGATCATACAATATTGATTATTCTACTTTGCCTTCATTTGAAACAGGAAATTGGTACGTCACACTCGCCGAAGGATCACAAGTAAAAGTAATCTCAATCTTTTTGGAGCCATGAAAATGAAAAAAGCTGTTGGTGTCGCACTTGGCATCTTGGCCTTTGTCATAGCTGGAGCTTCAGTGTATGGAATTTTTAGTTTAAATGAAACAATTCAGGCAAAACCAAATCAAATTCAAGTATCAAATTATTCGGCACAAATTGGTTCACTACAACCACAAATCAATTCAATTAGTAACAATGTGTCATCTTTGAATACACTAAAGGGTGACATCACAGACATTAGGGGAAAATTATCTGATCTGGAATCCAAGATAAGTCAAGCACAGCAACCTCCTTTGGCATCTGTGAAACCTGTAGTAGTATTGGGCAGGTCTATTTATCTTCAAGGTGACAGTGCATACATAAGTGCCGCTGGTCTTGATCCACAAGAAGCAGTTCAAATACAATTACTTGACAATAATGGATTTGTAGTAATTCAAGAACAGAGCAGGTCAGATTCAGCTGGAAGATTGACATTAAGTCTACCACTTCCGAGCACCGTGGCACCAGGAAACTTTCTGATCAAGATAATCTCAGGTCAACAAACGGCTTTGCAGCCAATTGTGATTGTATCCTCAACTCAGAGTTCAGGTTCTGTACTATTAACTGGTTCATATCCGTTCTTTGCACAAACAGATCAGACTGTGTATCTGCCAAGTGGTACAATTAAGGTCACTGGTACTGGTGTGCCAAACACCACCATTACTGGTACTCTGACAGGTCCATCAGAAAGAACATACACTTCAAACACAACGATAAGGGCTGATGGCACTTTTGCCATATTTTATTCCGATCCACGCACTTTTGACACAGGATACTGGCATGTCACTTTGAACAGTCAAGGACTAACCAAAGTACTTTATCTTAGAATAATACCGCCAATTATTAGTTCATCTGGCAGTTGGTACCCATTTACTGCACAGACTAGCTCTTCCATTTACCAAGCAGGAGACCAAATTACTGTTTCAGGAAGTGGTGCACCTTACACCACAGTTAATTCTGTTTTGACAAGTCCATCAGGAATAACATACACATCTACTACGACGACAAGATCTGATGGTTCTTACCGTCTGTCCTATTTTACGTCACAATCATCTGAATTGGGATATTGGACTGTCAACTTAGCCAACCAAGGACAAACCAAGCAAGTTTTCATTTATCTTGGAGAACCTGGTAGTACATCAAGTGGTAGTTCTTCCACCACGTTTACAGCACAAACTGACAGGATAATCTACAAGCAGGGAGACCAAATTACCATTTCAGGAACAGGCAAGCCTTACACTGCAGTCAAGGCAACTTTGACAAGCCCATCAGGAATAACATATGATAATGCTGTCACTGCACATCTTGATGGCTCATACGTTCTTTCCTTTACTACATCACCAGTATATGAAACAGGAAATTGGTACATCTCAATAACTAATTGGTCGCTAACAAAAATAATTTCTATATATTTAGAACCAATGAATTGAGAAATAATTTCTATTGAAATGTTGTAACAAAGACAAGTAATGGAATCCTTGAGCTAAAGAATAGAACAAAATCACTTTGTCACGAAAAATTGTTATGAGAATTAACTGAGAAAAGCTGCGTCAATCTTATTTATTATAATTACACTTATTCAATATGGTCACAATCAGTGAAACATACAAATTAACTTGTGTATGTGAACATGATCTCATAGACCACATAGGTCAGAAAGAAGGTTTTCTCTGCAATCAGCAACATTGTATATGTAGGTTTTATCACCAACAAAGAAAGACATAGGGAAATCCTCCTAAATTTTATTTTTCTAGAGAGATCCTATTTCATTATAATTACATTTTTCATCAGTTAAATTGAAATTATGATGCCACTCGAAGAAATCTTTCTTCAACCTCAGTCCAGTTTATTGTATTCCACCAAGCTTGTATGTAATCAGCTCGCCTGTTTTGATACTTGAGATAATACGCATGCTCCCAAACATCTAATCCCAATAACGGAATGGCACTTTGTGTATAAGGACTGGTCTGGTTTTCCGTTGTTCTAAATTCTATTCTGGAAAAAGTTTGATTGTAAACTAGCCAGCCCCAACCGCTGCCTTGTATTGCAGCTGTACCGGTTGAAAATTTTTCTTTAAACTCTTTGAAGCTGCCAAAGTAAATCTTTATCTCATCAGCAAGTCTGCCTCCTGGCTCTCCTCCACCATTTGGTTTCATGCTCTCCCAAAACAATCTGTGATTTTCAAATCCACCGCCGTAAAAATTAATTGCATTTCTTGCGTTTTCAGGAACAGAACTTAGATCTGATAAAATTCCAACAATATAGTTTTTGTGAGTTAGAGCGTTAATACTTTGTAAAGCTGCATTTAGGCCATCTGCATAAGCTTGGTGATGCTTGGTGTAATGTATCTCCATTGTCTTTGCATCTATGTGTGGTTCTAGTGCATCATACGAATATGGTAATGGTGGCACAACATATTTTCCCATGATTTTTCTTTGAAAAATTCGTCTTATATCCTAACTGACCAAATCTGCCCAAAGTATTAATCATAACCATTCTCACCCACTAGTGTGAAAATAGAACAAAAAATAGAACCTGATCTCCAAAAGCCCCTAATTATTGCAGCCATGCAAGACATGGGAGATGTTGGAAGTATTGTTGTTGATTTTATTAACAAAGGCCTTGACACATATCCGTTCAGAGAAATTTCTTCGTTACTTCCAGGATATGTAATTGACAATGGCGGTTTCATCGAATTACCAGAAGAAAAATGGGAATATCGGTATGCCAAAGATACTATTGTCTTTGGTGGCGGCGCAGGACAACCACAAACAAACGAAGAACTAAACGCATTATGCCAGGATGTGATTGACATTGCAAAAAAATATTCTGCTAGATTCATCTATACGGTAGGAGGATTTCACACAAACCGTGATTTTGGAAAGGAGCCAAAAACATTTGTTACAACAACCTCTGCAAGCCTTGCAGACAGGGTAAGAAAATTAGGCGTAGATACCACCCCTGAACAATCTATTATCACTGGTTTTAATGGACTCATTCTTGGGTTTGCAAAACAAAACAACATTGAAGGTATAGGGCTGTATGGCGAGCTAAATGATCCAAAGATGCCTCAATACCGCTCAGCTAAGAGCGTCATTAAAACATTGGAGAAACTAACATACCAGAAATTTGGTAACACTACAGAATTTGATGTGATGGCAGACGCAGTTGAAGATAAGGTGCGCACTAAAGGGTCTCTTGATATCTGATTTTTTATTTAGATTGTTGCTGATAAAATTCGTAGCTAGAAAATTCTTTTTTAATTGGCAGTATAGATGAATTGTGAATACATTTGAAAGATTATGATTTTGAAGGCAAGGTTGTCCTGATTACTGGAGGAACCGGAGCATTAGGTAGAGAAGCTAGCTTGTCATTTCTAAAATCAAATGCAGTTGCAGCAATAACTCATGTTACTGATAGAGAAATTTCACAACTTGAATCAACACTTGGGGATTTGATGAAAAAAGTGATGCTAATTAAAGCAGATATCGGTGATGAAGAACAGGTAGAGAAAACTGTATCTGACATTGTTAAAAAATATGGCCGCATTGATATTTTGATAAATGTGGTTGGCGGATATATTGGCGGAAAAAAAGTAACGGAGATGACAGGAAAAGAATGGGACTTGATGATGAATCTAAATTTGAAAACAGCCTTTTTGATTAGTAAACACGTGGTAGGACAAATGCTAAGGCAAGGGTCTGGCAAAGTTGTTCATGTTGCTGCAAGATTAGGACTAAAAGGAATTGCTGGCAATTCCGCATATGGCGCGTCAAAATCTGGTCTTATTAGATTGGTTGAATCTCTCTCAGATGAAGTAAAAGACAAAAACATCAATGTAAACTGCATAATGCCAAGCATCATAGACACTGGTGCAAACAGAAAGGACATGCCAGATGCGGATTTTTCCAAATGGGTTAAACCATCAGAAATTGCACAAGTTATGCTTTTTCTTGCATCCGATGATTCAAAATCAATTCACGGAGCTGCTATGCCAGTTTATGGCCTAGTCTGAATCTTGCAACTATGATTGTTGCAATTATGGATATGACCAAGATCATTTCTGCTATTGGACCAAATTCTGGAACAACAGAACTGCCAACAACGCTGACTTGTTCTGTCATTGGGGTGATGGGTATTTTTATGACATTAATTCCGATCTGAGATTCTACTGTGAAATTTTTTATAAACTGGCCATCAAGCTGCACTCCAAGAAATGGCGCGTTTACTAATCCAGTTGGAAGATTGAGCACTAGAATACTGCTAGAGTTTACTTGGCCTGCTAGAGTAAAAGTAACTGACTTGTCTTTTGTACTGACTACTGCACCAACAATGTCCTTTGGTGATGAATATTGTACATTGAATGTTGTCTTACCATCGCCTGCATCTGCACCAACACTGTTAATTATTTTGTAACCTGATTGGGTAGCTTGAACATTTAATGTGCCAGTCATCCATGGATACGTTTTATCGTAGAAATGAATGATTCCAATATCTGTAGACTTTAATGTGTAGCTAAAAGATTGACCTAGTCCAATTGTACCGCTATCAAATCTCGAGTCTGGATTATTTGGGGTGCCAGAAGTAACTGAATGAACAACCTGGTCTGCATTACTCCATTCTATTGTTTCTCCCACTAGTGCATTAGTAGATGGTGGAGAAAAAGTACGGCTTACTTGCGAACCTGCTGAACCTCTCATGATTATTATCTGCACAGTATCAGCAAATGAATAAGAAACTAGAGGAATCAGTAAAACAAGAATTACCAAAGATATTATAATTTTACGCACGCCACAATCTGGAATTGTTAGTTAATAGATTTTACTGGTGAAACATTCTTTACTTAATGCATTTTTGGAACAATGAATGTGTGATTTTGAATTATTTGCGCTTGAATATTCGGTTTATAGTTAACATTATTCTTTCAACTTGTCTTGTTGCAGCTACAAAAAGAAACGCTATCCCAACACCAAGCAATATTCCGCCTATGACATCTAAAGGATAGTGCCCTCCGACATAGACTCTTGAGATGCAGACAAGTGCAGCCTCTGCTGCCAAAGCTAGCGATATTGCAATTTTTCTTTTAGAGTCTCGAAATAATGCTAAAGCTATGGCTGCACCAGCAGAAACTATTGTAGCATGACCAGACGGATAAGAATAATCTGAATCCTGAGCTAGTATAAGATCAGAATCTGGAATTGACGGACGCTCCCTTTGCACCAAATCCTTTGCAGCATATCCAATTGGTATTAGAACAATAAATGCCAGTGCCAAAACTATTGCAGTCTTTTTGCCAGTAATTCCGCCAAATATGAACAAAATAATTATTGTCGCTATCCAAAATGCCTCCCTGCCATACTTTGTTAGCAAAACCATTAACTTGTTGAGAAAATGAACGTGGGAATCATTTACTTTTAGAAATGCTGACGTGTCTTTAGATATTATTCCTGAATTGTTGCCAGCTTGTGGCGATACCAGTATGGCCAAAACTACAAACAATGCAAGAATGATAATTGAAGATGTGTGATATTTGTTCATAGTCTCATTCTCCTAAATACGAGCAGAAAAACGATTTGATGCATCAATAAGATCTTTTACGTCAGAGTGTGAATGAGAAAAAGAAAATGCCCCAAGCTTGCCTGGCAGGAAAAATATTCCATCTTTTGCTATCATCTCAAAATGATATCTGTGAAGCATATCTATATCACACATGGCAGCATCTGATGCATTTCTGATTTGGATCATTCCATCTGGTGCAAAATGTGTCATAAAAAGCGAACCCAATCCAGTTGTGATTACCTTGCCGTCAAAGATTTTGTCCAATGCCTCTCTAGTGCGATGTCCTAGATTGCCAATTTTAGAATAAACTGAACTGTTTTTTTTAAGAAATGAAAGCATTGCACTGCCCGATGTCATTGTGATTGGGTTTGCAGAAAATGTTCCACCTCCGATATAAGAGCGGTCAAGTTTTTTGTGCAATTGCGTATTTGATATTTCCATTATCTCTTCTTTTCCACAAATTACTCCAATTGGAAATCCGCCGCCTACAATTTTTCCTAGTGTTACTATATCAGGATCAAGATTCATTGTTTTGTAATGACACCCAAATGAAAATCTAAAACCAGTAACAATTTCATCAAGCAAAAACAATGCATTATTTTTGTGCACAAACTCTTGAATCCCTAAAAGATATTCTTTTGTTGCAGGGATGCATCCACCGCCCCCAAGCACAGGCTCTATAATTACTCCGGCAAGATCATTTTTTACATGATTTAAAATTTCAAGAGATCTTTCCAAGTCATTGTATGGAATTGAAACAATGTTCTCCTCATTGACTAGTCCTGCGCTTTCAGTCTCGTCAAACGGATAGTTGACTGATTTTAAAAGATCCGAAGTGTACCCATGCCAGCCGCCATCAATTTTTGCAATTATTTTTTTCCCAGTTGAAGAACGAGCAATCCTTACTGCATACATTGTTGCCTCTGTACCAGTAGAGACATAGCGAATCTTTTCTGCAACAGGTACTGCCTTTTGAATTATTTCTGAAAATGATACTGTCATCGCATTTACCGTTCCATGCATCCAACAGGATGGCAACTGTTTTTTTACCAAACTTGCAACTTGGGGAGCTGCATGACCCAAGATCAAGCTCCAGTGACCCATCCAATAATCGGTGTACCTGTTTCCATCTACATCGTAGAGATTTTTTCCTTTTGCTGATTTTGTTACAAAAGGATAAGGCTCAAAGAATCTGATATTGTGTGATACTCCGTTTACATGAAATTTCTTGGACTTTGCAAAAAGCAGTCTTGACTTTTTGGTTTTCTTTTTGTATATCTCCAAAGCGTTTAGCAATAACCAAACTGTTTGACAGAATAATATTTAGTGATCGTAAGATACTTGAAAAAATTTCCGTTTTAGGCATGGTTTATATTATTTCTCATTGATCCACTTTTTGCATACGTAACAGCAAGGCGGCGCTTGTGATGATTGTTGGTATTGTACCATTTTGTGATTCACAGGCCTCCAGTTGCGCATACAAGATGTGGGTTCGATCCTAAACGATCTTATCTGAAATTTGAAGAAATTGTGCATTCCGACCAATTCCCAATAAAATATACTTCTAATAATACGATAAACGAATCCGGTTGATCCTGCCGGACCTGACTGCTATCGGATTGGTACTAAGCCATGCGAGTCGTTGTAGCAATACAAGGCGGACGGCTCAGTAACACGTAGTCAACCTAACCTATGGACGTGGATAACCTCGGGAAACTGAGAATAAACCGCGATAGATCATTATGCCTGGAATGGCTTATGGTTCAAACAATTTATTGCCGTAGGATGGGACTGCGGCCTATCAGCTTGTTGGTGAGGTAATGGCCCACCAAGGCTATAACAGGTACGGGCTCTGAGAGGAGAAGCCCGGAGATGGGTACTGAGACACGGACCCAGGCCCTATGGGGCGCAGCAGGCGAGAAACCTTAGCAATGTGCGAAAGCACGACTAGGTTAATCCGAGTGATTTCTGTTGAAGAAGTCTTTTGTCAGTCGTAAAACCACAGATGAATAAGGGGTGGGCAAGTCTGGTGTCAGCCGCCGCGGTAATACCAGCACCTCGAGTGGTCAGGAGGTTTATTGGGCCTAAAGCATCCGTAGCCGGCTTTGCAAGTCTCCGGTTAAATCCAGCTGCTCAACAGATGGGCTGCCGGAGATACTACAAAGCTAGGGAGCGGGAGAGGTAGACGGTATTCGGTGGGTAGGGGTAAAATCCACTGATCCATCGAGGACCACCAGTGGCGAAGGCGGTCTACCAGAACGCGTTCGACGGTGAGGGATGAAAGCTGGGGGAGCAAACCGGATTAGATACCCGGGTAGTCCCAGCTGTAAACGATGCAAACTCGGTGATGCATTGGCTTATGGCCAATGCAGTGCCGCAGGGAAGCCGTTAAGTTTGCCGCCTGGGAAGTACGGACGCAAGTCTGAAACTTAAAGGAATTGGCGGGGGAGCACCACAAGGGGTGAAGCCTGCGGTTCAATTGGAGTCAACGCCAGGAATCTTACCTGGGGAGACAGCAGAATGAAGGTCAAGCTGAAGACTTTACCAGACAAGCTGAGAGGAGGTGCATGGCCGTCGCCAGCTCGTGCCGTGAGGTGTCCTGTTAAGTCAGGTAACGAGCGAGATCCCTGCCCTTAGTTGCTACAGTTACTCTCAGGAGTAGCTGGGCTAACTAGGGGGACCGCCACTGCTGAAGTGGAGGAAGGAGGGGGCCACGGCAGGTCAGTATGCCCCGAAACCCTAGGGCTACACGCGGGCTGCAATGGTAGTGACAACGGGTTCCGAACTCGAAAGAGAGAGGCAATCCCTAAACGCTACCACAGTTATGATTGAGGGCTGCAACTCGCCCTCATGAATATGGAATCCCTAGTAACCGCGCGTCACAACCGCGCAGTGAATACGTCCCTGCTCCTTGCACACACCGCCCGTCGCTTCATCGAAGTTGAGTTTGCGCGAGGTGATGGCTAATTGCCATTATCGAACGCGAGTTTAGCAACGAGGGAGAAGTCGTAACAAGGTGACCGTAGGGGAACCTGCGGTCGGATCACCTCCTTAGAACATAAATTGGTGAAAGGTGTCGGAATGCACATTTCTTCAACAACAAATGCACCAGGGCAAGAAATTGCTCGGGGAAGGACGAAGCTGGTACCACCATGTACTAGCGATGATCGTCATGTATAGTCGTGTAATATTATGACTGAATATGCTGGTGTGCAGACGCCAGTTGGAGGATGGCTAGGCTTGAGAAGAGATGAAGGACGTGGCAAGCTGCGATAAGCTTAGGGTAGGTGCA
>DASQHX010000005.1 GCA_035631875.1 Nitrosopumilaceae archaeon
TGGTGGGTCATCGCTTGTATGAACAAGCGTAGTGGATGCACAAGGAGCATTAGATACACCCAATCCTGAATATATCTGGACTCGGAAATTAAATGAATCACCAACATAGATGTTACCTGACGAATCAACTGCAACACCAGACTCTTCTTCACTTGGAATTCCTGATACGTTAATTGTTTTCTGCCAGACTCCGGCAGAATTAAATTTCTGGATGCGGTGATTGAGTGAATCAACAACATAGACATTATTTGATGTATCCACTGCTATGCCTGATGGGAAATCAAAGTGTGCATTGTCAACACCTGGAACTCCAGTTTGTCCAATTGTAGATTGGTAGACTCTGGCAGAATTATATTTCTGGACGCGATGATTATCTGTATCTGCAACATAGATGTTGCCTAACGAATCAACCGCAACACCAGCTGGGAAATTAAACTGTGTGCTGTTATTACCTGAAAGACCAGGAGTGCCAATTGTAAACTGGTACACTCTGGCAGAATTAAATATCTGGATGCGGTGACTATCTTCGTCAGCAACATAGATGTTTCCTGACGAATCCACTGCAACACCAATGAGTGCATTAAAGTGAGAGTTGTCGGCAGAACTTGGAACACCTGTAGTGCCAAGTGTTCCAATGTTTGTTATTCCATAAACTTGTTGATAACAAACTGTAGAGAAAATTATAACTCCCAATATTGGAAGAATCAGAATCTTTCCAATGACCAAACCAGAACCAACCTAAAAAAAATATATTTTACATCATAATTAAGCTTCCGCGATCCTTCCAAAAATGGAAATGTGTTTTTACTAGTCATTTGTTCTCTGAAATTAAATTTATTCCATTACTAAACAAACCGCTAGCCAATTGTTTTTAACAATTTAGATAATAACAAAGAAAGTAATTGTAATCAGACGTCTAACAGTTTTAGAAAAATACTAGATGAGACTGTTTTTTATCTGGCAAATATTGTTGTGAAAAAAACTCTAGGCAACAAAGCCAGTGTTTCCGTATTTCTCTACTATTTGGGAAACATCACCATCTGTAATATGTGCGGTGTTTGCATTTTCTAATCCTTGTGACATTACTCCATCACTTGAAGGATTGTTATCATCTTGTGTAATTCCAAACACATGTCCTAATTCATGCTCTGTGATGGATTGTATCTGCTTGTCAGATAATGGTACCAAGGTGGATATGTCTGCTCTTAATTTTCCACTGCCATCAGATACCATCTGTGTTTGTTCTGGGAAATAATACTGTGATGTAAATACATAGACCCATGCTCTATCCCAAAATGGATAGGTTAGTCCAAGTGCTTTAGATTCTGTAACTTTATGATCCCACCAAGCATTTTCTGTACTATCAAACTTGTCAGTATTAGGAGAAGGAGAAAACATAATCTCTGCAGTGCACTGTGTTCTGTCCTGCTCGTTTAATCCTACTTTGATATTCCATGCGTTATAATTTTTGGTGTAATCTCTAAGATGATTCTGCCAATCACTAATTGCGGTCTGAGCTATCTTCAAGTCCCTTGGAGTACTAGAATATACACAAAGATATGGGTCTGACTTGTACTTGTGATCAAGATAGGTTGGTTTTTGGATATCAACACTAGCAACATCTGCATATGAATGTGGAATGGTGGATAGGACAAACATTGCTGCAAACGCTAGTGCTACCACATATCTGGTGTTCCGCATCTTATTTCCTGAAATGATTGTCTAGAGTTGAGATAATAAGACGGGGTGTGTACTAAAAAAATACAAACTAAAATTTCATGCCTGTGTTTTTTTATATATTTGATGCCTTGCTTGCATATTATTTTAGTTGCAATTTCAAGTTGCACATAAAAAGAACCATACCCTCATCAATTAACATCACAAATACTAGTTATCAATGAGTTTTTGTTATACCAAGTTTGGAAATCCAGTTACACAGAATTTCTGTAATCTAAAAACTCTTGAAGCCTGGTATCATCTTTTGTCTTATGGATAGGTAAACTGCTGATATGGCAACAAATATGATTACCAAGCTAAATGAAAATGGAAACTCTGGAATTGATATTGGCGGAGGCACTGTAATTTGGGCAGTAGCTAATAGAGTATCTGATGGACTATTTGATTTAAAAATGGAAATAGTATGTGTTCCTGATGTTACTCCAACTGTTATGAGAATTGTACCATCATTTGCTACTGTTACCGTATCAATTTGTGTGCCATCTGAAAATACAAAAACAGGTTGACCTTCTTCTGCAATAAAGCCATTACCAGAAATTGTTATTCTACAACAAGGATTGCTGCTAGAAGATAGCGTTATTGACCCATCGGCATAAGCTTGATGAACTGAAAATGATACAGCAAATGCTAGAACTACAACCATTGGTAAAACTAGGATTCTTTCCACCACTAACAGACCCGCCTTATAAGGAGAAAGGATTCTATAAAAATATTAGCTACCACATTTGGAAATTCCTCTGATAATAAATATGATTTATGGTACAATGTTCTTTTTTTAGATCGAATAAAATTGATCGCACTTGAACAATCAAATGTGATTCAATTATGTTTTAGAATTAATTGAAGCCAGGTATCATCTTTTGTCTTATGGATAGATACACTGCTGATATGGCAACAAAAATAATCACCAAACCAAATGAAAATGGAAACTCTGGAATTGATACCTTCGGAGTCACTGTAAATGGTGCAAAAGTTATTGAATTGACTGTGATTGGACTGTCTGAAACGGAAATAGTATGTGCGCCAAGTGTTGTTTGTACTACTGGAACTGTAATGTGAATTGAACCATCAGAAGCTACAGTTACAGAATCCTTGATGGTGTGATCAAAAAATATGTAAACGACACTTCCTGGTGTAAAGTTAGTACCTGAAATTTTTACTATACTGCCAACTGAGCCGCTAGCTGAAGACAGTGTTATTGATGAGATGGCATAAACTTGATGAACTGAAAATGACATGGCAAGCACTAGAACCATAAATATTGGCAAAACTAGTATTTTTTTCAAACCACTACCGACCCAACTTTGTAATAAAATTTTTTTCTATAAAAATATGGTCTGCCATTTGTGGAAATGACTCTAGCCAAATTTTGATTAATCCCTCATTTTCGGACAAGATCCATTGTGATAATATGATCTGTTGGTATCATGTAACTTGCAATTTGCTGTAGTCAGTATTAACATTGAACCAAGTAAGAAAGTGACTTTGTGATGTTCTTGTACGAACATGGAATCTATCTAGTATTACGCAAACGTTTTCAAACAGTAATTATCCACCAAATGCATGGCTGATCATAACATCACAAAAGAAGTAGAAGAGACCCAGGTAAACTTGCTTGTTGGTGGAAAAGCAAAGAGAATGGATATGGAAATCAAATGCCTCTTGAAAATAAATGGCATTACACTAATTGAGAGAATCATACAACAATACTCTGACTGTGGTTTTAAAAAATTCAACATTCTTGCTGGCTTTGGAAGCGATGAGGTACAAGACCATCTTTCCAAATCAAACCATGCCAAAAAAATTGATCTTGCCTTTTCTTTAGATGATAATACTTGGAAGGCTGGTGGCAAAGGAAAGGCACTCAAGCAAGCTCTAAAAAACAATGTCATAAATAGAAAAAAAAGAAGCATTGTTGCATTTCCTGATGATATATTCACTGATGGTACCTTACCACTGGAGCTCTTGGCTGCCCATCTTGATAAAAAATCTCTGGTTACTGTTTTAACAACCACTGGCACTGACTATGCTTTTGGAGAAATAATACTAGATGAACAGGGAAAGGTGAATGGCTTTGTAGAAAAGCCATTTGTATCAAAGATAACATCAACTGGTGTCTATGTGATGGAGCCTGCAGTTTATCATACCATTGATGATCTTGTCTCGCTAGATAGTACTACTCCGCAAGAGTTTGAAAAAGTTGTTCTAGAAAAGATGGCGAAAGAGGGAAAGGTTGCAAACCACACAATACCACACCACACTTGGATTCCTGTCAATACAAAAAAAGAGTTTGAGACTGCAAAATTACGACTAGAGAAAAATTAATTACCGCATCTGGAATTATTTAATTTATAATTTTAATCCTGTTTTTCTAAAAAATTAAATAAGAGTGCTCGAAGAGTGTGATAGAAAAAAGATTTAGAACAATCTACGCATAATCAAATATGAATTTAATTATATAGTTTAACGTAATAGATATGAGAAAATCTTATTCTGTACTAGGAATGATTCTTGTTCTTTCTACGTTACTGATACCTGCAATAAATATGGTACCTGTAAATGCAATTGGCACACCAGTAACCATTAATGTAAACTCGGTTGATCTCTCAGGAAATGCATTTACTGGTATGTACATTGAACTAGAGAACTCAAATGGCGTAGTCATGGCATCTGGCTTTACACCTGCATCATTTTCGGCAATATCTGGGCAACAATATATTGTATTTGCAAATAATTATCAGAATTTTGTATTTAATCACTGGGATGATGGAACAACCAGTCAGGCAAGACCAATCACACCAACACAAACTGTAACTCTGACAGCATCCTATTCTACAGGCACTGCACCTACAGCTCCTGGTGCACCAACTGGATTAACAGCCAATACAGTATCCACATCACAGATAAATCTCTCCTGGACTGCACCTGCAAGCAACGGCGGCTCTGCAATTACAGGCTACATGATTGAGAGATCAACTGATAGTGGCACAACATGGTCTACCATTCAATCAAACACTGGCTCTACAGCTACGACATTTTCTGACACAGGATTGACAGCAAGTACCGCATACATGTACAGAGTATCAGCGATAAATGCAGTCGGAACTAGTGTGCCATCAAATACTGCTTCTGCAACTACATCTGGTACAACTACAGCCCCACAACCACCTACAGGTCTTACAGCAAGTACAATATCCACATCACAAATTAATCTCTCCTGGACTACGCCATCAAATAATGGAGGATCTGCAATTACTGGTTACAAGATTGAAAGATCAACTGATAGTGGCACAACTTGGTCTACCATATCAGCAAACACTGCAAGTACATCAACAACATTTTCTGATACTGGACTAACAGCTAGTACCACATACACATATCGAGTATCAGCGATAAATGCAGTTGGCACAAGCTCACCATCAAACACTGCATCTGCAACTACATCTGGTACCACATCAAATGCCATAGTACTAAATGGTATCCAGACAACATCTGGAACGGTATCTGCAGCACCATTTCAGATAACACTTGCCAACTTTAATGCTGGAACTGGAACCAACCGTGAACTAGTTGTCGGTGTAGATGCAAACAATAATGTCGTAACATCAGTTACATTTGGAGGAGTCCAGCTAACCAAAGTAACATCATCATTTGCCAACAATGATGCTGAATTTTGGTCTCTGACAAACCCTAGTGGCACTGGAAACATCATAGTCACAATGGGAGGTGCCACATCAGCTGTAATTGGCGCATATTCTTTTGCTGGAATAGATCAAACCACTCCAATACCTACCAGTACAACAAACCACAATAGCGCTACTGGAAGCAGCCCTACCATATCAATTACAACGAAAAACGCAAACAGCTGGGTACTAGACTCTCCATCAATTTATGGAGGAAAGACACTAGGTTCTCCAACCTGTACACAACAATGGGATATCAATGTGCCAAATGCAATCACTGGTGCATCAAGCTCTTCAATTGTATCATCACCAAGCTCTGCCACCTGTAGCTGGACTGCAAGTGGAGGAGGAGACCTCTGGGATGATGTCGCAATTGAGCTTAAAGCATCAGGTACTGGTACTGCACCAACAGCTCCGGGTGCCCCAACAAATCTTGCAGCAAGTACAGTATCCTCATCACAAATTAATCTAAGCTGGACTGCGCCATCAAATAATGGAGGTTCAGCCATTACAGGTTACAAGATTGAAAGATCAACTGACAGCGGAACTACATGGAGTACCATTCAATCAAATACCGCAAGTACATCAACAACATATTCTGACACAGGACTTGCAGCTAGTACTGCCTATACCTACAGAGTGTCAGCGATAAATGCAGTCGGAACTGGAAATCCATCAAACACTGCATCTGCAACTACATCTGGCACTGCACCTACAGCTCCACAACCACCGACAGGTCTTACAGCTAACACAGTATCATCATCTCAGATAAATCTAAGCTGGACTGCTCCAAGCAATAATGGAGGATCTGCAATCACAGGTTACAAGATTGAAAGATCAACTGATGGTGGCACAACATGGTCTACCATATCAGCAAACACAGCAAGTACTTCAACAACATTTTCTGATACAGGACTTGCAGCTAGTACCACATACACTTATCGAGTATCGGCGATAAATGCAGTTGGAACAAGCTCACCATCAAACACTGCATCTGCAACAACTAGTCCAGTATCAACTGTACGTGGTATCTCACTTAATACAAATTCAGTTAATGTAGGTACAGATGTAAGAATCACAGGTACTAAATTTGCACCAAACTCTGGAATTACCATATCATATGATAGTACTACAATTGGAGTGGGCGCACAGGATAATGGTTACTCTACCACTCCGTTGACCATAACAACAGATTCTAATGGAAACTTTGTCGCAATAATGTCTACACTGATATCTGTTACAGGAAAACACACCATCACTGCTGTAGATGCATCAAAAAATTCAGCTAGCCAGACTGTCACTGTCTCACCACACGCGTATCTCTTTCCAACAACAGGTCGTGCAGGCTCTACTGTACTAATACCAACTAGTCAAGGCAATGGCTATGCAGCAAGCTCTGCCATTACAATAAAATTTGATGGCACCCTAGTTACACCAACAACTGCCATAACATCTGATACCACTGGTAATTTTGGAGGTAGTTTCATGATACCAGGTGGAGCTGCATCTGGTCCGCACACCATAACAATATCTGATGCTAGTGGCAACACATACTCTACTTCATTTACTGTAGACCCAAATGCTCATTCATTTAGTAGTCAGACTCTAATATCAGGACTAAACTTTCCAGCATACTTTGCATTTATTCCAGATAACGGTCCTGGTGTAGATGGCACTGGTGCATTTATGGTAAATGAAAAAAATACTGGAAATGTAATTGTATTTAAGAATGTAAATGGGATGTTTGTAAGACAGACAGTACCATTTGTGACAGTACCAAATCTGCAGATAAACTATGAAACAAATGGACTGTTAGGAATTACATTTGATCCAAACTGGGCAACCTCGTCTGCATCAAAGTATGTTTACCTTTACGTTACCAGAACTGTAGCAACAAATGTTGTAGGTGAGCTGATACGATATCATGCCACCACAGACTCGTCTGGAAATATCATAGCAGACAAGTCAGTAGGTGAGCAAATGGTACTGGGAAACATTCCAGCATTTAACAATGGCCACAATGGAGGCTCGCTAAAGTTTGACTCGCAAGGTAACCTCTATATCTCCACTGGCGATGGCTGGAAATTTAATGGTCAAGACCTGACAACATTGCAGGCAAAGATGCTAAGAATCATGCCACTAGCATCTCCGGTAAATGGCATGATGTATTCCATTCCCAGTACAAACCCATTTGCATCATCGACTAATACCTCAATTAAAAAAGAGATCTGGGCATATGGAGTTCGAAACCCATATACATTTGACATAGATTCCCAGACAGGAAGAATCTATGGATCTGATCCAGGTTTTAACACATGGGAGAGAATTGAGGACTATACCGCTGCAGGTGCAAATCCCGGATGGGCAAACTATGAGAGCCCGCCATTTGGTAATCCACAAAATGTGGCTGGCTACACCCCACCACTATACTGGTACCCACACCAGGGAGTAGAGCCACAAACTGGCAAGACTGCTGGCCTTGAGGCACTCTCTGCTGGGGCATTTTACCGTGGAACCACATATCCCAACTTATCTGGCGCATACTTTTTTGGAGACTATGGCATTGGAAATATCCTTGCACTGCTACCATCAAGTGTAGCTCCACCTACAACCGATGCTGCAAGTGGATATCCAATAGGACAGGTTGTTCCATTACTGTATGGTTTGACTGCAGCTCCAATTTACATGCAGGAATGGAATGGAAAGATCTATTTCATGGACCTAAGTGGAAACATCAACGTGCTTAACTACAACTAGTTTAATTACAACAATTTTTGATTTTTCAGCAAATCATTATGTGAGCATTACAGGACTTTGGGTACAGATTTGTAAAGTTTGAAAAAATTATTTCCAAATATGGAAGATCATTTTTTATAATAGCTTTATCTGCTAGATGCAAGGGTTGGATTTGGGAAAGTATTCTACATTAGGTATGATGGCTATATCTGCAGTAACAATAATTTCTCTAATTGGATTTTTACCACAAAACTCGTATGCGGTTTCTGGCACAATATCTGGCGGCCCATCCTGTGTTGCAATTTCTGGCACTTGGGATAACTTTAGCACATGTACAGTTCACTCTCTTACAATCCATTCCGGAGAAACCTTGACCATTCCAAGTGGTAAACATCTAGTAATCACGGGCATCATCACGATTAACTCTGGCGGTACACTAGACAATGCCGGTTCTATTAGTGTAGATCAATCCGTGATAAACAACTCTGGCACCCTGACCAACTCTGGTTTTATTGATCTTCCCGGAGGTACCATCAATAATCTCTCTGGAGGTACTTTCAACAATCTAAATTCCATCCGACTCTTTGACGCCTTTAGCAGTCATGGTTTTATCAACAACAACTCTGGCGGTAACATCAACAACTCTGGTATAATCAGCACTTTTAGTATTGGAAATACTATCAACAACTCTGGAGGCACAATAAACAACCTAGCAGGCGGCTCTATAGGTGGTGCAGGTACAATTGACAATTCAGGTACAATCACCAATCTGGGTACCATAACAAACTTCCATGCTGCTAGCATAATCACCAATACAGGTACAATTTCAAATTCAGGTACCATATCAAATGGAGGTACACTCACCAACACCGGCACCATCACAGAATCTTGTAAGAGCACGTTTACCGGGAATCCTGTTGTCGGTACAGCTCCAATCAATACATGTACATCGATTCCAGAATTTCCATTTTCTTTTAGCTTGGTAATTATTTTTGTCGCAGTAGCAGCTGTGTATATGGGTATAAGACAAAAGATGATACCAAACTTCAAGCGATTTTAGCTATTGAATAATTCTTAAAATAAAAAAGAGAATCTAGTTTTGTGGCTAGTCTTACAGGACTTGATTCAAAATGAGAATCATAAACAACAAGCATCATAATTTTTTTCTTTTATGATAGTATAATAAAATCTATAACCACATGTGGGAATGGTTAATAACCAAAAAAAAAAAAACGAATATCGTGAGCTCACAGGGGAGAGATACACCATACCTCTAACATCCATAATAGAGCTAGTCTTGATGAGAAGAGGAAATACCAAGTACAACTTGGTTGTAGCCAAACTCCGCTCTCTTTATGATCTTGCCCTCCGAGATTGTGACAAGCACCCCAAATATCTGAAAAAAATACTCAAAGAGGTATACAAGGAAGAGTATGGTTCTATCATATCAGAGATCAAATTGGGCCTCGATGAATTGATTAAGGAAAAAGAGTTTGCCAGTTTTATAAAAATCATGGAAAGTTAATCTGGTTCATATCAATATGATTTGACAGGACCAACAAATTACACCTATTGACAACTCTATAAATTAATAAAAAATCAGTAACCTGCTATCTTTGAATGTACAATTGCTTCCATTTACATTCCACATCTTTGAGCTGATTCTTGTCAATATGATGATGAGACTTTTCTAGCTTGTGTGTCCCTTTTTGCAATTTCAAATAATTGACTATAAACATGTCATTAAAATCAAAAGTATCCCAGCTTTGGAATATTCTAGCAGGATTGTAATCCATGAGAATGTTGCAGCTATTATCATGTAGCATCTTTGCAAGTTCAGTGTGGTAATGTATTTCATGACCAGTAGGAATGAGTCTAATAGATGGCAGCACATCATTGCTGTTATACAGATACGTTTTGAGAACGCCACATTTTGTTTTGTCTTTCAGATACGGCTCTAGTGTGATTGCTTCAAACCCATTTGGAAATTTTATAGCTTCGTCTGCATCCAAGACAAAAATCCAACAATCACCATACTTTTTTTGTGTCAATTCCAGTAAAGAATTACGTTTAGCTGACTGTGTTTCCCAGATCTGTTTTGATTCTGTAAAGCAGACCTCAAATGGAACGGAATTGTTTTTTATCCATTTATTGACAAGCTTTTTGGTATCGTCAGTAGAATTTACACTTGACTTTATTTCCTTTCTCCATGAACCATCCAATATTTCAACAGCGTGTATGTCACGTATGCGACTGAGATTATTTAGAAAAGTAACAATTGAATCCTGTTCATTGTACAGGACGGTATTGATTATGATCTTGCGGCTCAAGGATAACATACCCAAATACTAGCCTAAAAAAGCATTGAATCAATTCGTTCTTTTTAATCTACATTCATCAGCTGGGTAACTGAAATTCCATCTTTGGAAATAACAGGTAAAGGAATCAAAAACCAAATATGGCTCACCGCTATAATCAAAACAAATTGAAATCTTTCACACTAGAGCGGATTGGTCCAAAAACCGTCCTTGGTTTGGCATTGATTGCACTATCTTTTGTTATCTATCTTATCTTCGAGTCTACAAATACCTATCATACAAATACAGAATATTTTATTCCGATGGGGGTGGCGTCTTTTGGAATTGGATTTCACCTTGCTCTCTCCAAGATAAAGGCTTTGCAGTCAATCAAAAAAGTTTTGACATTTATTGTGATTGGTATATTGGCATTTGGGATTTTTACATGGATGGGATGGGAAAAGTACATTCTAGATTCTAGCTACGCCATGACGCTTGCGGAATTGACAACCAACTTTGCCGTATCGATACTAAACTGGTCTGGGATACATGCAACACAAAGTGGTCATACCATAATCTTTCCACCTGAATCAAAAATCTCTCAAGTAGATGTGCTTCCTGCCTGTGCAGGATTACATGAATCTGCAATATTTCTAGCTGCATTTGGTCTGATGATAATTGATCTTAGTCGTAAAGCTCCAAAGAAAAAACTTGCCATTATTTTTGTATTAGGTTCTATTAGTGTATTTTTTGCAAACATGGCAAGAATTATGTTCTTAATATATGTCGGTTATGCGTTTGGTTATGATGCATTAGAAACAGATCACTTGTACGCCGGTACAATCATGTTTTTATCCTTGATTGGTTTGCTTTGGTGGTTGTCCCTTAGATGGATTCTAAAAAAGCCACAGACGCAAATAAATCATCAAGATTTAGTTTAGATCACTGAATTTTCTTTTACACTAAACCATCTTTGAAGTATCACTGGTTGAAGTTGTTGGCGTTATTTGTTTTGCACAATTCTTGTGATACCATTTTCCACCAAATATCACATCACCCTCTGTGAGCTGCATCTCTTTACCACAAACATGACATTGTTCTTTCATTATTTTTTATCTTCCAGTTACAGATTTTCATGTATTGTATCAAAAGCACATGTGTGTTTTTTTATTGACATACACTCTAAATCATACGTGCAAGTTATCTAATGAGCTTTATTTTTGTGCATAATCGAAACTTTAATGGTTTTTTGACAATCATAGATAGAATGTGTTTTTTTCATTTATGCCAATTTGTCCCTTTCTAGAGGGTAAAAATACTAGATATCAAAATTGGAAATAAATTTATTATTCAAATTTTGTCTCTACTGTGTGTATTTTTATGGGGATAATACCTATCTTTTTAACTCCAATACTAGAAAATAGAAATGACTCTGATGAATAGAAATAAAATTCTATACTTTGTACTGCCAATGATTTTGGTACTTGGAATCTATGGCACTCAAATCTCTTATGAAAAAAGTGGTTACTTTGTACCATTACATATTGAAAAATCTAACTCTATCATGATTGTGAGTATAGATAACTCTAATTTCAAACAAGGTCAATCAATGAATGTTACAGGAAAGGTAAATCATTCCACCGAGGGTGTTTCTGTATTAATGCAAATAATTGATCCTACTAACAAGGTAGTCGGTGACTTTCATTCTGCGGTAAATAGATTTGGAATCTTTAATCAATTTTTTAATATTCCGGATACATTTTCATCCGGCAAGTACATCTTAACTGCATACTATGAAGGAGATCCAAAAAAAACACTACTTTCTTTTAACATAAATATTTCGAACACTCCATACGGACAAGTATACATTTTGATTCCGTTTGGCGCATCAACAGAAGGAAACAACATAAATTTTGATCCTTCAAGCATTATCGTTCCTCAAGGAACAAAAATTGTTTGGACAAATAATGACGCTAACATCCATGATATAACAAGTGGAAAGGTAAACCCTGACGGCACTTTTGCTTTAAACAATCTTTTTGAAGGTGGCTTTATACCTCCTGGACAAGATCTTGCGATCTCTCCTAATCCTGGAAATTATACTTATTTTTGTAAGATACATCCATGGCTTGATGGAACCATATCCGTGAAAAAAACTCCAGTTACACCTAAACCCGTACCACCAGTAAAAGCTAAACAACCCATACCACCAGTAAAAGCTAAACAACCCGTACCACCAGTAAAAGCTAAACAACCCGTACCACCAGTAGTTACACCTAAAACTGTACCTCCATTAACGGCTAAACCTGCACCAAGTACAAACTCTACATTTACAAATTCTACTACGCTTGTTACAAACTCTTCCTCACCCACTGGGTCAGATAATTTCCTATCGGTAATCTTGAAAGACTTAGTTAGTTTCTTTACAGGAGGCGGTTCTTCAGTTTCCCACAACAATAATACAACTAAATCAAATTCATCACAGACAGCTGAACCTACAAGTCCAGTATCATCTGAACCTAAAAGTCCAGTAGTATCATCTAGCCCCTCACACGATCCTACACTCTTATCATATTGGACATTTGATAATAACTTAACAATTACAAAAGATCAGGGTGTACTTGGAAAAAACTTGATCCAAGTTGGCAAAGGGAAAATTGTTTCTGGTAGGAT